>BDTQ01000145.1 GCA_002898135.1 bacterium BMS3Bbin07 | reverse complement strand
AGGCATCCCATCCCATCGGATGCAGCACATTATATCCCTTCATCCTCTTGTATCTTGCAATGACATCACCTATTGCGTAATTTCGCACATGCCCCATATGAATCCTGCCCGATGGATACGGGAACATCTCGAGACAGTAAAACTTCTCTTTCTTCTCATCAACAACGGAGTTGAAAATGCCTCTCTCCTCCCAGTAGGCCTGCCACTTGAGTTCTACCTTCCCAGGTTCATATTTCTCCAACTTTATCCTCCCAAATGTTAATATCAAAAATGCAGTATTTATAATATCATAACTGCCCGGAATACGAGAACAGGATATGGCCCTTTCGTTGACACAGTACCCGGGTTTCTGCTATTTTTAGTAATGAAGAAGATAACCCTCCTGATTATCCTTCTCCTGGCCCTGACGTATGTTGACTCTTCAGCCGCCTTTGATACAAAAGGGTTTCAACCTGTACAACCCTACGGCACCTTCTCAACCCTGAGTGCCTATACAATTGAAAAAGACAAGCCCGGCATCATGTTCTCCCTTGAGCGGTCAATCCAGCCCAACTTTTACAGATTATTTATAAACGCATCCTATGGATTAACCGATAAAATCGAGCTCCTTACAAGTGTCCCCTTTATCTTCAACTATCGAGGCACAGGGGGTATCGGTGATACGAGCATAGGTTACAAATACAATATCTTATCCGAGAAACGCCTTGGTCCGTCTATCTCCTATTTAGTAGGATTTTCGATCCCGGGTAAAGAGACTTTTTCTACGCTTGGCCATGTTGGTGGAGCCCTGCTTATAAGCAAGCGTGTGGGGCCATTCCGGGGACATGGAAACCTCTTTTACTTCAAGTCTACCAGTTCCTCCATGGAAGACGAAGTGGAACTGAGACTCGGTCTTGACCTTGCAGCTGCCCATAGTTTTAACATATTAAGTGAATTAATAGTTAAAAAGAGTCATTTCTCTGAACACATAGACCTGGTGGAAGGCAAGATGGGCTACAGGGTCAAGATTGCCTCAAATTCTTATGCGGCTCTGGGGGTTGGTTATGATTTCAAAAACAGGACCCCTGAACTCAGGATATTCCTGACACTAAGCCTTTTTCCACTGGATCAGGTAAAGGTGAAACGGATATATTACGAAGAGGAAAAAACATGAAAAAAAGACTTTCCCTTGCTGTAACAGCAATAATCCTGATGATGTTCAGCCTCACCTCTGCCTCATCTGTCCCTGAAACATTCTCGGGTATCGTCAAGTTAAGGGCAAAGAGTGTAGTAAACATCAGTACCACGCAGATAATCAAGGAAAAAACAAAGCCCTTTCCCTTTCTGCCCGGAACCCCTTATCGTGATGAGGAAAAGAAATTAAGGAGACAGTCCCTTGGTTCAGGCTTTATTATTGATGAAGAGGGCTATATACTGACCAACAGCCATGTCATAGACAAGGCAGAGGATATAAGGGTAAGACTCTGGGATGAGACCGAATACAAGGCAACCGTTGTGGGAAGGGATCAGAAGACTGATATAGCCCTTATCAAGGTGGAGGCTGACAGACCTCTTCCGGTTGCCCCGTTAGGGGATTCAGACGCCCTTGAGGTGGGCGACTGGATTATTGCCATAGGAAACCCCTTTGGCCTCGGGCACACAGTAACTGCAGGCATTGTGAGCGCCAAGGGCCGGGTATTAGGCTCCGGGCCCTACGATGATTTCATACAGACGGATGCAGCCATAAACCCCGGTAACTCGGGAGGCCCCCTCTTTAATCTCAACGCCGAGGTTGTAGGTATCAGCAGCGCTATATTCTCCACATCAGGGGGCAACATAGGGATCGGCTTCGCAATTCCGATTAACCTTGCAAAGGATATCCTGTTTTCCCTTAAGGAAAAGGGATTTGTTGAAAGGGGCTGGCTTGGTGTTACCGTTCAGAAGGTTACGCCGGAGATCGCCGAGAGTTTTGGACTCAGGGACAGACACGGGGCTCTGGTAACCGATGTTACAAAAGATTCACCTGCTGACAGGGCAGGAATACAGCGAGGTGACATCATAGTCGGGTATAATGGTAAAAAGATAGAAGACATGCACGAGCTTCCAAGACTTGTTGCTTCAACTCCCGTTGGAGCAAGTGTCAATTTGAAAATCTTCCGGGAAGGCAAGGAACTCGAGCTAAATGTTATTATTGAGAAGCTGGGCAAGGGGATTGAAACCCCGGAACTTGTTATTGAGAAGATTCTTGGGTTAAGGACTAAAACCATGCATCCTGCTATTGCAGAACAGTTGGGAATCAGGGACGGCGGTGCTGTACTCATCCTTGGTGTTATTGACAACAGCCCGGCTGAAAGACAGAATATTCAGAAAGGTGATGTTATATTAGAGGTCAATCGCAAGAGGGTTACATCAACAGAGGAGATGGCCTCTGTGATCAAGGAACTTGACAAGGGAGACACCGTCCTGTTGCTTATGAAGAGGAACAGAGGCTATGTATACGTGAGTATAAGGCTGGAGTAAGATATGTTTGATTTAGGAATGCAGGAACTTATAGTCATTTTTGCAGTTGTTCTGATCGTCTTTGGACCGCAAAAGCTACCCGAACTTGCCCGTTCACTCGGCAAAGGTGTGGCTGAGTTAAAAAAGGCCATTAACGGGATTAAAGATCAGATAGACACAGAGGTGAAAGAGGTCCATGATCCCCTCCGTGAAGGACTGTCGGATACATTTCAAAAAGTAGATATCCCAGGGAAAGCAGCAAAAGAAAAGAAAGACGACCACCCATCTTTAGCAGAAAAAACAGATGATAATGCAGATACAGGAACTTCAGGAGATGCGGGGGAAGAAGCGGGGAGGAAAGCGGAGTAGATGGCTGAGGAAAAACTCCCCTTTACTGAGCATCTCACTGAATTAAGACAGCGGCTGATAAAATCCTTTGTTGCCGTACTGATTGGTTTTGGCTTATCCTTTAACTTTTCGGAGCAACTATTCAGACTCCTGACACTTCCTCTAAGGTCAGACCTGCATCTAAAGACTACTTCACCCTACTTAGAATTTATAACCAAGGATTCACCTATCCAAAAACTCGTTTTTCTTGCTCCTGCAGAGGCATTCTGGATGAATATAAAGGTGGCCATGGTTGCAGGCATCGTGCTTGCACTACCTGTAGCCCTGTACCAACTATGGAAGTTTATTGCACCTGGACTCATGCCTTCAGAAAAAAAGTATGTTGGCCCCTTTGTTGTATCCGGAACTCTGCTGTTTCTTGTCGGAGCCCTCTTCTGCTTCACTATTATTCTGCCCTTTGCCATGGGTTTTCTCCTGACTTACAAGACGGCATCCCTGACACCAATGATTTCCGTGGGCAGCTACGTTGATTTCTGTCTGAAATTCCTCCTTTCCTTTGGCGCTGTATTTGAGCTGCCGATAGTGATTCTGTTTCTTACAAGGACTGGCGTAGTAACACCAAAGACACTCGCAAAAAACAGAAAGTATGCCGTTCTTTTGGCTTTTGTCCTCGCAGCCGTCTTGACACCCACACCGGATGCCTTTAACCAGACGCTTATGGCTGTTCCTATTATTATTCTTTATGAAACCGGCATAATAATCTCAAAAATCTTCTCGAAAAAGAAGGCTCCAGATGAAGGGAATTAGAGGAAAAAGCATAAAGGCCATTTCATGGGATATAGCTGAAGGCTATGCCACTGTGAATCCTATCTTTCTCAAACCCCTTGAGATGGAACTGATAAAAGAACTCTACCAGGAAATTCAACATATACAGACAGAGGTTCGGGGAGAAAGGTTTCCCTTTAACGATATTCAGGCAATAAGGAAGAGAAATATGAGGCTTCAGCGGCTAAACAGCGCCCAAGTAATTATAAGAAATTATCTTAAAGAGCGCAAACAGCTATTCACCTAATAATCATGACCCTCGCACTGGACGTAAAAGATACTATTCAGGAACTCATCAAGGCAAAAAAGAACATCAGAATCTATCCGGAAAATAATCCCGTCTATGCCAGGACAATTAATAACGTATACTCTCGAATGACCACAATTCTTGATTCTTCAGGCTCCCTGTCCCTCAAAATCAAACAGCACGATATATTTTTTGAAGGTGAGACTGTATACCATAGCGATGAAAAAGATGAAAACCTCGCTCTCTTCTTTTTCAAGGATGGCATACGGGAACTGACCTTCAACAGAGGGCTTTCAAAAAACGAAATGGAAGACTTTTTAAGGATACTTTCCGTGGACTTTGAAAGGGAGGTTCTTGACGATGATATAGTAACCCTGATGTGGGAAAAAGATTTTCAGTTCATACATTATATTGTTGATGATTCAATTCTTTTAGAGGATGAAACTTACGAAGAAAGGGCCATTGAGGAGGCAAGAAAAGCCTCTAATAATAACGAAGGTATCTTAAATGCCTATGAAGATGCGTTTGGCCTTGAAAAGGAATCGGGTTTAAATGTAGTCCCCATTACAGATGAAGATCTGAAAAATATTATCCTGGAGATAGAGAACGACCCACAAGATAAGAGCATAACCATGATACATCTGCTCTTTGAGATGTTGTCTTATGCAGAAGGTATGGGAGAATATAAGGAATTGACGGGCTTTATAAGCTCTACACTGGAGTTTGCAATAAACCTTGGAAATCTGGAGGCAGCAGTTTATACATTAAAGAAAATAGAACATAGCGCCGCAGAGGATATTTATGGTAAAGATGCATATGTCTGCCTGAAAGAGCTGAAAAACTTTATCAATTCAGCAAGATTCGTCAAACTTCTTGGAGAGATACTCGACGAAGGCGCAGAGTTCAATGAAGAACTCCTGTATGAGTTTGCCTCTCTGCTGGACAAAAGGGCAATCCCTTCATTTATCCATATCCTGGGAGAATTAAGAAATGCCCCGGCACGAAAGGCTATCATAAGCATACTGTCGGAACTCGGCAAAAAAGATATACCCTCCATTGCAAAAGGCCTTCACGACAGGAGATGGTATGTAGTAAGAAATATTATATGTATTCTAAGACAGATTGGTGACACATCAGCTGCAGAGTATCTTACACGTGCGGTCAGACACCCTGACAGGAGGGTGAAGAAAGAGGCGATACGTACCCTTGGTGTAATGGGTACAGGAAGCGTCTTGCCGGTACTAAAGGATTGCATGTCTGATACTGACGAACTGGTAAGGCTTGCCGCTGTCAGGGCAATAGGACTTATTGGAACCCCCGTATCCAAAAAGATAATTCTTGATAGAATAACTGCCAGGGATTTCAGAAACAAAAGTTATAACGAAAAGAAGGAATTCTATGAAATAATTGCTAAATGGAAAGACAGTGATGTCATTAGCTTGCTAATCAGGAACCTTAAGAGGAAAACTCTCTTTAAACGGGCTAAAAACCTTGAGATAAGGGCTGCTGCTGCACACGGCCTTGGAATCATTGGAACAGAAGAGGCTTTGGAGAACCTTATGAAGTTACAGAATTCGAAAAACAAACTTCTACGGGAAAACGTCCAGCTCGCTATTAAAAGGATAACGGATGAAAAAGAGAGAAGTTGATCTCAGGACGGCAGGGAAGACCATAATAAATCAGCTTGGTGTTGTACTGAGGACCGGACATTTACATGACATCGATAATGTTGCCGTAATAGATGCCATTGAAAAGTTTCTGAACCTTCTAAACCCTATTACAGAGGCTGAAGGTAGCTTAAGGATAGATCTCGTTGGTGAGTTCTTCTATATAAATGATTCCCGTGTAAGGTACCCACTTGAGTATATGCTGAATTTTGACTACCTCTTGCGGGAGTTTCAAAAAAGAGAACTGGGGACGGTAATCTTTGAATCACAACTTCGCATTGATGACCTCAAGGCTTTTCTGAAGGTCTTTATAAATGCTACATATTCCAGCACCCCCTATGAGGCTATGGAGACTTCTCTTGAAAGCATCCAGAATATTAGAATTGACAAGTTGAAAAAGATAAAGGAAGATGGCGATATAGACCAGAGAAGGATTGTCAAGAAGACCTATTTTAATGCCGTATCCTTTACAGAGGGTGTCATGAACAAGCTGAAGGCCGGAGAGAAGGTAAATATGAAAGTGGCAAAGAGGGTCGTGGAATCAATGGTCGACCTTATACTCTCAGAGGAACAGCTTCTTGTTGGAATGACTGCTATAAAGGACTACGATGAATACACCTATCACCACTCTGTCAATGTCAGTGTTCTTTCTATCGCCATAGGTCAGAAGATCGGACTTAGCCGCAAGGCCCTTACAGAGTTAGGACTTGTTGCCCTTTTTCATGATATCGGCAAGATGGAGATTCCGAAAGAGATTTTAAACAAGCCTACGGCCTTTACTGAAGAGGAATGGCGGGTAATCAAACGTCATCCTTACTGGGGAGCCTGTACAATATTAAAACTCAAAGGGATCGACAGAACCTCTATTCGAAGTGCGGTGGTTGCCTTTGAACATCATTTAAACTATGACTATTCCGGCTATCCAAAGGTACGCTACCCCATCAGACTCGATTTTTATTCAAGGATTCTCACCATAGCAGACCAGTATGATGCAATGACCTCTTCAAGGGTTTATGCCAGGGTGCCTCTTGCCCCGGACAGGGCTCTCAGTATAATGATGGAACGCGCAGGCACTCAACTTGACCCGATACTCTCCAAATTCTTTGTTAATATGGTCGGGGTCTATCCTGTCGGCTCACTGGTACTTCTTGATACACGCGAGATGGGACTCGTCTATGAATGCAATCCTCTCTTTGCCGACAGACCAAGGGTGATGATAATTGTGGATAGCACCGGCAAAAAAGCGGCTGGCTTTATCACGGACCTTACGGAAAAAGACTCGGCAGGCAAATACCTCAAGAGCATCATCAAGACCCTTGATCCCAACAAATACAGGATAAACCTCGCAGAATACCTGTTGTAGGATAAGCACGCCCAGGATACTGTAATTCTTCCGGCTTAATATCTGTAATAGCTCTCAGGTGTATGGGATGAGATGAAATTCACGGCCTTGTCTATCATCACCCTTACGGCCTTCTCCATCGGTGTATTCTTATACACGCTCAGCCCTGCCCCAAGGATTCCAACACCACCCCAGCCAACACCGAGCCCCCCGACCCTGAAAGAGGATGCCTTTCCATCTACAGTTGTAGTGTTTATAATCCTTCTTGTTCTCACATCGATAATCCTGAGGTCCATGGAGATATAAGCATCGTCTTTACCAAACCTGATACCCCCCAAAACACCAGGCAACAGCCCCCCGGCGCCGATACCCATCCCGCTGGCCTTTGGTTCAAAAGCTGTTATGGAGCCAAGCACTATAATATCAGCAGATTCCCACCCTCCGGCCCGGGAAGCCTCTCTCTCTTTTACATACCCGCTCCGGGCATGGTCAATCTCTTCTTTTATCTCCTTGAGTTCTTCCCTGCCCCCCAGAACCACAAACCGGTTTGTCCTGAAAAGTCCGCTGATGAGCATATCTCTCAGACCATCACCGATTGACCCCGCACACTTCGCAGCCTTACACTTTATACGAGCAACCGTTATCCTCGCCTTTGGACCATTATAAGTCCGGGCCTGCTGAACAGTCGGAGCAGTCGGTTGCTGTTGAACCTCTGCCGTTGTTGATGCACAAGAAGAGATGAAAAGCGCAAGCATAACAAGCATGGCAAGATAAAGGGCTCTCTTTATTCCTGTACTCATATGTAACCTCCCAGCTGAAATTTAATAAAAATTATAGCCAAACTGAGCAATTTATGATATAAAGACCTGTTTATTGTCCCCTTTTGAAAGGCTCCTGAATCTACCAGGGGCTTGCAAGTTCATCGGCAGTAATGGTCCTTATTATTACACCTTTCTTCGTAAGGGGTTTCTTTTCTTCCTCGATCAGAAGGGCTCTTATTTTGTGCAGGTAGAGGCTCTTCAAGCCGGAGATATCATCTTCATACACAAGCCTGACACCCGCTGTTTGTCCATACTTATCAACTATAATATCAATCCTCCGGAGGTTCCTTATCCTGTTCTGTCCAATATCCGTGAATACTATCTTTCCATCTGTTATATTGGGAAGTCTGAGATTATCGGCAATTATTATGGTAACCCTCCTGGCGTTTATCCGCTTCTCGTTAAAGACCATTCCATATGCAGTTGCATATAATAAAAACGGCAATACCAGGCCTGCAATGAATCTTTTCATCCGGTCACCTCCTGATATATTAACCCTGCAATTATTAAGAGAGACATGTTCGTCTGCCATGTCAACCATCTAACAATAAAAAATCTGCTCTTACACACACACCCGGCCCCCTCTTTTTAGAGGGGAGTTATACACTCACTTAACCGGTAAAAAAACTCTCTTTGATTATTTGCCGGTTTTCGGTATCACTATATAATATTATAACTTACAATACGAAAAATCAATCACTTATGACATGAATCATGGAAAGAATCCCCTGGTTATATTAAAGTATAGGTATAAAGGGTTCAAATAACCACAAATCAGAGAAAAAAACTGAGAGTCCTGCATCAAAGGAGGTCATTTATGGACAGATTCGTAACAAACTTTATAGTCATGAGCCTGGTGTATCTTGCCGTTGCATCTGTTTTAGGTATTTTAATGATTGTAAACCCTGATTTCCTTACCCTCAGGTTTGTTCACTCCCACTTCATGTTGCTTGGCTGGGTATCCATGATGATCTATGGGGTAGGATACCATATTCTGCCAAGATTCTCGGGAAGGCTTTTAAAGAGCAAGGCAATGGCTGAGGTGCAATTCTGGCTGGCAAACATAGGGCTTATCGGCCTTGCAATCTCTTATACGCTGGGAACATACTATTCAGATGCCGGTATATACAGGACCCTCACTGTCCTTAGCGGTTTGATCGAGGTTTTTTCAATCTTTCTATTCTTTTACAACATGCTTGCAACACTGCTTGCAAAGGAAAAGGGTTAGTAACGGCGGTTAACTTAATGCTTCCTAAGACCCTAAGGCGCTCAGCTCCTTGGGGTCTGTTATTAAAACCCTGCCTTCCACTTCCCTGATTAACCCTGCTTTCCTGAACCTGGTCATTGTCCTGATGGCAGTCTCAACAGTTGTGCCGACCATATCGGCAATATCCTGTCTGGAAAGCCGCATATCGATAAGGATACCTTCATCTGTCTCTTTGCCCAGGTTTTCAGCCAGCTTCAATAGTAACGAGACTATCCTTGCCTCAACACGCTCAAGGGCAATGTTTTTAAGGGTTTCATGGGCTCCTCTCATCCTGTCACCAAGGTTCATGGTCATGCAATACATCAGGGATGGGAATCTATCCAGTATTTTCAAGAGGTCCTTCCTTGAGACTTTTAAAAGATCCGTCTTTTCCATAGCCACAGCATTTGCGGGATAGGGGAACCCCCTCATAACGGCAACACCGCCAAAAAAATCAAAGGGAGATATAATCTCTATAATTATCTCCTTGCCGTCCTGAGACAGCTTGGTTATCTTGACCTTTCCCTTCATCACAAAGTAAAGATAGTCCGGGGGGTCACCCTCTGCAAAAATAACCTCTTTCCTTGAAAACGAAGACGGCCTCAGGTAAGGCTCGATCTCCTTTAGCTCCTCTTCTTCAAGGTCTTTAAATAATTCTATCTTTCGTATGTCAGAGACCATAATATATAAATGATATAGAAAGTGCCTTGGAAATTACA
>BDTQ01000144.1 GCA_002898135.1 bacterium BMS3Bbin07 | reverse complement strand
TACCTCTGCCTCTTCATTGTCCAGTGTGAGGAGCTGTGGCTTTGAGAGTATATTGATCCCTGATTCCGTCTTTATTGCATTTACCAGCGCACTGAGTGTGGGGAATTTTACACCCTCGTAAGTTATGATATTGCCGAGTATCCCCAGGCCAAAACCCCCGGGAAGTGCCCCGAGATTCGGGGGATTGCCCTCTAATACAGGGCTCTGAAGGTCTATAACATTTTTTGAGTCCAGAAATGTGCCGGTGCCAACAAAGTTGCTGTTTCCGGCACCTGCAAGCCACTCCACCCCGAACTTTGCTCCATCCTCGAGTGTGGCCTCCAGGATTAATGCCTCAACAAATATCTGATCCCTCGGAACGTCCAGCTTTGATATTAACGATTCCATCTGGGCATAGAGCTCGGAATCCCCTACAACTGAAATGGTATTGGTGGCCTTGTCGGCAGCTACCTTCATTCCCGTGCTGCCGCGCTGTTGCGGCGCTTTTAGCTTGCTCTTTTTAAGACTCGAGTCGGAAAGGATCTTGTTCAGCACTTTTTCCACATCCTCGGCCATGGCATACTTGAGTTTGAAGACCCTCAGGGTTGTTACTGTATCCGTCATGACATCTGTGCTGGCGATTATCCGCTTTATAAGTGCCATATCCTTGGGAAGGGCCGCCACAATTATGGAGTTCGATGTCCTGTCCGCCATGAAGACCGGTTTGACACGCAGGTAAGAGGATTTGCCGAGTTCTGCAAAGAACATCTTGATGGTCTTTGCGAATTCACTGGCATAGGTGTTTTTCAGGGAGATAATCTCTATCCGGACGCCCGTTCCCATTGCACTTATGGTCTTGACCATCCGGGTCATCCTCCTGACATTGACGCTCTTGTCCTTTACCACCACGGCATTGAGTATCGGTATGGTCTCAATCCTGCCATAGTCCGATTTGGTGAGATTGAAGAATTTTGAAAGCAGCTTTGCATCAATATTTTCAATCTGGAAAACACTGACCAATATGTTTTCCTTATCTTTTTCAGCCTCACCGAGCTCCCCTGGCCTGACCTCTCCTTCAAAGGAGTAGGGCAGTTTTGCCACCTTGGCCTTTCTTACGATATATATGATATCATCTTCCGTAATAGCTTCAAGGTTGTTAATACTCAAGACAGTCTGCAGAATGCGCATGATGTCCGATTCTGTAAACTCCTTTTTTGCCTTTACGGTGACAGTTCCTTTTAAATCCCTCGGGTCGTAGATGATATTGGATTCTGTGTATTCCGAGACAAAATCAACAAAATCCTGTAAAGAGACCTCCTGAAAATTCATTCCAACCTCTGCCCTCAGGGGAAAGGCCTGGAAAAGTAGCAGACAGAAAACAAGGAGGAACAGACTTTTCAATTTAGGGTTCAGAAATTTCTTCATTAGGAATCTCCTTTTATATAAATAGCTGTTACAATTTTCGTATTATCAAGTGTTATCCGGCTCATTCCTCTATCTCGATAAAGAGGGATTTCTTTTCTCCCTTTCTCATAAGGTCGATATTCACGGCAGTAATCTCCTGAATCCTGGAGAGCAGCTCTATGGCCTTTTGGGGAGAACTGACATCCTCACCATTTATTCTCTTTAGTATGTCCCCGCGCCTGAGCCCGAGTTTATAGAGAAATGAATTTTTTCTGAGCATGCTCAGCTGATATCCGATGAACTCATCCTTCTGGTAAAAAGGAGATATGCGTACAGTGGTGAGGATTTTGTTCAGATTCTGGGCCATGGAGAGGGCCTCTTTTCTCTTTATGGTGATCCTGTCTGTCCCGGTGTTTGTCTGTACATCTGACGTTTGAGGCCTGACATTGGGAACCTGCTCTCTTGCCATCGCCTGTCTTGTGCCTGAGGGTTTTGTCTTTTTGGTTTTTGGAAATCGCAGGATGACTTTTTTGCCGTTATTTTCAAACAGGACGGAATCAAAAGAGACCTTTTTGAGCGTATATTCACCAAGGGTTTGTCCGGCAACCAGGACTTTTAATTCCTTGTCTTTTTTAAGCAGGGCCATCCTTGTCTTTCCCAGCACTGTGCCGATAAGCTGGTATTTTCTGATGCTCTCTCCGGCACTGGACACCGCTTTCCCGTCCGTTTCTCCGGCTGTATCACTTCCGGGTTCTTCATATTTCAGCCCAAAAATGTTTTTCTTCAGTATCTGGCTGGTTGATATAGTGCGGGTGAATTCAGAGCCTTGATTTGTGCTGCCCTGTTTTACAGTCCCGATGGTGCTTTTATGGTAGAACACATTTATAACAGAGGCTGAGAGATAGGCCAATAAAAGACCGCTCACAATTGGATACAAAATTGTTCTGAAATTACTTCCCCTTAAAGAAAACATTGCCTGTAACTGTTTCATTCAATTATACCTGAAGCAACCGCTTTTTGTCCCTTTCACTATGGAATATAACATTTAATTATATCATAATACGCTCCACTGCCGTTTCAGCACCCACTGAGTCAGGGAATCCTTATTAAAGGGAGATGAATAAAGCAGAATAAACCACGGAGACACAGGGACACAGAGAAGGCATATACTCTGTATAAGGACCCTGGCTTAAGCCTCCCATGTCCGGGGATGATTGACTATTGACAACCCTGTTTGCTATCTTTTATTTCATACCAGGCAAGGCGGAAAAAATAAGATGATCGAAACTTTGTTTCCAAAAGTCATATTCATCACCGGGGGGGCAAGGAGTGGAAAGAGCTCCTTTGCCCTGAGTGAGGCATCAAAGATTTCAGGGCAAAAAGCCTATATTGCCACAGCAGAGTCTCTTGATAAGGAGATGGACGAGCGGATAAGAAAACACAGGGAGGAGAGGGGGAACGAATGGGATACCCTGGAAGAGCCTGTAGCAATGCCAGCCCTTATTCAGAAGGTTTCCCGGCGCTACAGCGTGCTCCTTGTTGATTGCCTTACCCTCTGGCTCTCCAATATCATCGGCAGCAGGCCGGGTAATGCGCAGCCACTGGTTGAAGAGGAGATAGGCAGGTTCGTCCGCGTGTTGAGTGACTTTAAGGACTCAACTGCCCGCTCGTCCCTGTATGTGGTCTCCAACGAGGTGGGCATGGGGATAGTGCCTGACAACCGGCTTGCGAGGTTCTTCAGGGATATGGCAGGGCGGTTGAATCAGGAGGTGGCCAGGGTGGCGGATGAGGTCTATCTGGTAGTGAGCGGAATACCGCTTAAGGTAAAGGGATAGGTTTTCAGGGGTTGGATATATTCGGTAGGGGCGAGGTTACCTCGCCCTCTTCTTTCACCGTTAATTACCGTAATTACCTGTAGCCCTTTCTGCTGCCGGGAAATCGGACATAAAAGGTATAAAATTAACTGCCACGGA
>BDTQ01000143.1 GCA_002898135.1 bacterium BMS3Bbin07 | reverse complement strand
GTCTTTTTATGCACGAAGAGGAAAAGGTGCTCTATCAGAGGGCCGGGGAGATAGCTGAAGAGGTAAGGGTGAGTGTTGAAAGGTTTGACTATCGCAATGCCCTGTTATTAATCAGCGGGTTGCGAGAGCCGATAAATGTTTTCTTTGACAATGTCCTTGTGATGGACAAGGATGAGCGTGTAAGGCTGAACCGTCTTTGCCTCCTTGCAATGATAAACCGTATGGCTTCCGGGTTTCTGGATATCTACAGATTGCAGGAATTGTGATACCGGTTTCTGTGATAATATGGGTAACGGGGTTTTGTCCAGACCCTGAATATTGATTATTCGCAATCTGTACAGGTTGACAAGGAACAAAAACCTGTGCGAAGAAAAACAATCGCTTAGCCTGTCTTACAGGTAAAGAATAAACTTGAAGGAGGCAGCAAATGAACTTTCCGGATGATCTCAAATACCACAGGGAGCATACCTGGGTCAAAGTTTCCGGCAAAAAGGCGACTATCGGGATAACGGATTATGCACAGGATGCCCTTGGAGATATTGTTTATATCGACCTGCCTGAAATTGATGCAGAGATATCAAAGGATGCGGAGTTTTCAGAAATCGAATCCACCAAGGCAACCTCTTCTGTAATCGCCCCTGTGTCGGGAACAATAATTGAAGTGAATGAGGACCTTGAGGAGTCCCCCGAGATAATTAACGAGGACCCTTACGGTAAAGGCTGGATAGCGGTGCTTGAGTTAACAGACCCATCCGAGATTGATGACCTGCTTGACGCTGCTGATTATGAGAGATACATTGAAGAGGAGGCGAAATGAGGCTTTTAGTCCTTGGAGCTGGCCCCGGAGGCTATGTTGCAGCTTTAAAGGCAGCGCAGCTTGGTGCAGAGGTTATAGTTGTGGAGGACACAGAGGTTGGCGGTACATGCCTGAACAGGGGGTGCATCCCTACAAAGGCGCTGGTGGCCTCGGCTGAAGCAATACACAAGGCAAAAAAACTTAAGGACTTCGGGGTGGACGTTTCCGGAGAGATTACTCCCAATCTTTCCAGAATCATGGAGAGGAAAAACAAGGTTGTTTCAACCCAGGTGAAGGGGATACGTTCACTCTTCAAGAGTTGGGGTGTAACCCTGATAGAGGGGAAGGGGATGCTCCTTACACCGGGGAAGGTGGAGATAGAGAAGAAGGACGGCTCTGTGGAGATTGTTGAGGCAGACAAGATTATCATAGCTACCGGTTCAAAGCCTGCCCAGATACCCATATTCCCTTTTGACGGAGAACATATCCTTTCAAGTGATGATGCCCTGAACATAAAATCCATACCGAAAAGCCTGATTATTGTAGGAGCCGGGGTTATAGGGTGTGAGTTTGCCTGCATATTCAGGGAGCTTGGCACTGAGGTCACGATGGTGGAGATGATGCCAGGGGCAATTTCCACTGAGGACCCTGAAATAGCCAGGTTGCTGGAGAAGGAACTGAAGAAGAAAAAGATAAAGCTCATGACCGAAGTAAAGGTGGAAAGGGTTGAGGGGCAGCATGACGGTATTCATGTCGGTCTTGCAGGCGGTAAGGAACTTGTGGCTGAAAAACTGCTTGTGTCGATCGGGAGGTCTCTCAATACTGAAGGTATAGGACTTGAAGCGATAGGCATCAAAAAGGGAAGCAGGGGAGAGATAGAGGTCAATGAGCATATGGAGACGAATATTGAGGGTATCTACGCCATTGGAGACGTCACAGGGGGAATGCTCCTTGCCCATGTGGCATCAAAGGAAGGGACCGTTGCAGCATATAATGCCTGCGGGATAGAGAAGAAGATTGATTACTCTGTAGTCCCCGCCGCTATATTTACATCACCTGAGATTGCCTCTGTCGGGCTCAGGGAGGACCAGGCATCGGAGAAGGGGATAGATTACATTACAGGTCACTTTCAGTTCAGGGCACTTGGAAAGGCCCATGCCATGGGAGAGATATCCGGGTTTGTAAAGGTTGTTGCAGATAAGGAGACGGACAGACTACTGGGAGTCCATATCATCGGACCTCATGCCTCCGACCTTATCCATGAGGCAGCAGTTGCTATAAAGGCGGGACTGAAGGTCAGGGATATTGCAGATACTATTCACGCCCATCCTACCCTGTCAGAAGGGCTTATGGAGGCTGCTGAAGATGTCCATGGAGAAGCCATACATGTTCCAAAGCCGACATAGGGCAATGGGTGATGATAGAAGAGACTAAGTCATCTGATTGGTTTGCCGAGGTCAGGGAAAAAGAGAAGGCGCTTTTTTCAGAGATCAACCTTCTCTTGCGTGCCCTTGACAGGGCATTTAATCCGGAGAACCTGCCGGTTAGTGAACAGAACTACGGTGCACGAAATTTTTTCCCCGAACTGTCAGCAGTAAGAGATGTTGTTTTGAGGGTGCTGGGGATACTCGAGGTTATTATACCTGAAAGTAAAAAGAATGCCTTCTGGTTTCAGAAGTTTGCTGAACAGAAGTTCCTCTCCGACCGCAAGAGGGATCTTTTAAGGGAAAGCCTCAATAAGCAGGACAAGCCCGAAAAATCCCTCTTTCTCCTTTACGACTCTTTTATTAATCTGAAGGTGATTATAAATGACCTCCTGAGGAGCAACACTGTTTCCTATTCAGGATATAAGAATTTTGGAGATATACTCGGCAGGGAGATAAGGGAGAATCGTGTATTCGACCCATTCAGGAAGGGAGTAGATCAGGAGTTTGACAGTATTAACAACCCCCGGATAAAGGATGTAGTTAAATCTCTTAAGGACAGAGGTTATAAGAGAGAGATATCCGGGGTCTTTATCTATCTTTTCAGGTTCCTCCGCTATCTGGGACACATTGAGCTATCCCCCAGTCGTTCAACTTCCCTTAGCTGTGCGTTTCTGATACTTGTCCTCATGAGGTCGGAGATCAGGAGTTTTGTGAGCTATCTTGACGACATGATTGAAGATGTGGAGGACAAGGGCCTGAGGGATGTCCTGCAATCAATAGCCTTTCAGTTTTCCATGGAGTCAAAGAGGGTCTATGCTCAGGAACTCAAGGATGTATTGCTGAGAAATGCCTCAAATCAGGTGATGGGAAGGATGGAGAATTGTCAGGGAATATTCCGCAACCTGACCGAGCAATGTATAGTTCAACTTGCCCAGCGCTTTTCTCCTGATATCAGGGGAGAAGAGATATTTCCGAGTTTTGAGACAAGGGTTGAGCAATCGTTGAGGTTGAGGGATGATGTTTATATACTGTGCAGGTTTTTTGAGATTTTTGAAGGCAGCATTGAAGATAGCGTAAAGAGAAAAAAGGTGCTTGAATCACTAAAGGATTATATGCTCTATTTTGAGAGTCTCAGCTTCAGACTCTTGAGATATGATGACTACGAGGAGTTTCATAGATTCTTTAATGATTTTATGTCAATAACACCGGATGTATTTGATAATTACGGGGTTCATAAGGTGTTTGAGAAGGCTCACAAGTTCAGGGTCTATCTTGAGACGACCCTGAGGCTTATATCCCAGAGGTCTGAATTGCGGGATAAACCCATTAACGAGGTCAGGGTGCAGGAGGTCCTGCAGCAGTATCTGCCTGATTGAGGTTTTTGACCTGGAGTCATTGAGTTAATGTATGGTTAGAAAATTAAAAAGACGGAGGTTGAGATGGGAGAAATCATTGATATTCATGCAAGAGAGATCCTGGATTCAAGGGGAAATCCGACCATTGAGGTCGAGGCGGTGCTTGCCTCTGGTGCCCTTGGCGTGGCTGCAGTTCCTTCCGGTGCTTCAACAGGCGAAAGGGAGGCCCTGGAGTTGCGGGATGGTGACAGCAGCCGTTATCACGGCAAGGGTGTGACGGTGGCTGTAAATAATGTAATTGAAGAGATAGCTCCGAGGATTATCGGTCTTGATTCCGAGGATCAGGTCTACATTGACGGACTGCTCATTGAGCTTGACGGGACCGCAAATAAAGGCCATCTTGGTGCAAATGCCATGCTTGGTGTCTCACTTGCGGTGTGTAAGGCCTCGGCAGAGGAGCTCGACCTTTCCCTGTATAAATACATGGGCGGCTGCAATGCCAAGGAACTTCCGGTCCCGATGATGAATATCATGAATGGCGGGGCACATGCGGATAATAATGTCGACATACAGGAATTCATGATAGTGCCCGCGGGCTGTGTTGATTTCTCTTCCGCCCTGAGGGCAGGATCAGAGATATTCCATTCACTGAAGCAGATACTGCAGGCTAAGGGACTAAACACCTCAGTTGGTGATGAAGGCGGCTTTGCACCTGACCTTAAAACAAATGAAGAGGCCCTCGCCCTGATTATTGAGGCAATAGGGAAGGCAGGTTATACCCCGGGCAAGGATATTTATCTCGCCCTTGATGTTGCTGCATCAGAATTTTATGAAGACGGGGAATATGGGTTTGAGGGTAAGAAATGCACATCTTCAGAGATGGTGGATTATTATGAAGAAGTGATTCAACGTTATCCTGTAATCTCAATTGAAGACGGACTTGGCGAGAATGACTGGGATGGCTGGATCGAGATGACCAAAAGGCTCGGCAGTAAGGTGCAGCTCGTAGGTGATGACATATTTGTGACAAACACCGGGATTATCTCAAGGGGAATAAAGGATAAGGTTGCAAATTCGGTGCTCATCAAATTAAACCAGATTGGGACGCTTACAGAGACGCTTGATGCCATTGAGATGACCAAGCGGGCGGGATATACAGCCGTGATCTCACACCGCTCCGGCGAGACAGAGGATACAACGATTGCAGACCTTGCAGTCGGGTGTAATACCGGTTTTATAAAGACGGGGTCTCTTGCAAGGAGTGAACGGGTTGCCAAGTATAACAGGCTGCTGAGAATCGAAGAGGAATTGAGCGGCACTGCGGTATATCCGGGACTGTCTGCCTTGTATAATCTCGGGTAATATATTCAAAGAGCGAACATCCGGGTTAAATATGTCTGATGAGCGAATTACCTTTGCAGGACTGGAGGTTTTTTGTTTCCGGGTTCTGAATAATGACAGCGCCTGGCCTTGAAGTCAGGCAGTTCCGGAGGCGCTGTTTTTGTTCTTTACCGTGAGCATTACGTCTTCAATCATAATCTTGTTTGTCTCTTCTATCTCTTTTACTGTTATCTTGAGTCTCTGGGCAACCTGTTCAAAGTTCATGCCCTGATTATAGTGAAGCTCGGCTATTATTATCTTTAAGACATCGTCGGCAATAACCTGCTTCAGTTCCTCATCCACGGCGTCAATGGCACTGCAAGCCTCATTCAGGGACTGGCCGCTCTGAAGCCTTTTTATCAGTTTGCCGATCTCTATATCGTATATCTTCTCTTCATCTTTTGAAAAATCCTTGTAATCCGGCATATCAAAGTCCTTTCCGTTCATTTATTGACAAAAATTCAGCGCTCAACACCTGTAAGTTTAACATATTTTCAGCACCCTTGTCTCATGCTGAGATGCTATGTTATCCTTAAACATGATTGTTTGCTGTAAGGCATTAAAATGAATGGCAGAGTTGCAGCAATAAATATAAGCAAACACAAGGGTGTCAGAAAAGAGACCGTTGAAGAGGTTTTTATCAGGGAGGCCTTCGGGATGGAAGGAGATGCGCATGCCTCCTCTGCCTGGCACAGGCAGGTAAGTCTTCTTGCCATGGAGAGCATAGTAAAGATGAAGGAGTCAGGGGTTGATGTGGGGCCCGGTGATTTTGCCGAAAATATAACAACAGAGGGAATAGACCTCAAGAACCTGCCCATCAGTGCCAGGATAGATGTCGGGGGTTCTGTAGAGCTTGAAGTAACGCAGATAGGAAAGACCTGTCATAACCGCTGTGCCATTTATTATCAGGCCGGTTGTTGTGTCATGCCGGAAGAGGGGATTTTTGCCAGGGTGATAAAGGGCGGGAAAATAAGGACCGGCGATAGAGTTTTGATTGACGATTGAGAACCAGAAAGGAAATTGTAGTGGCGAGGTTACCTCGCCTTCACTGCTACAGGAATTACCGGGGGTTGAATGTTCAGGGCAGCAGTACTGACACTTAGTGACAGGGGTGCAAGGGGGGAGAGAGTGGATGAAAGCGGCAGGATCCTGCGCGAAATACTTGAGCAGGCCCTGATAGAGGTAGTGCAATATGAGGTCATTCCTGATGACAGGGATATTTTGAAAGAGAGGCTAATCAACCTGTCAGGAAAGGTTGACCTTGTTGTTACAACCGGCGGTACCGGTCTCAGTCCCAGGGATATTACCCCTGATGTGACCCTTGAGGTTATAGACCGTGAAGTTCCCGGCATTGCAGAGGCGATGAGATATGAGGGCCTGAAAAAGACCCCGAGGGCCATGCTCTCAAGGGCTGTAGCAGGTGCAAGGGGTGAATGTCTTATAATCAATCTTCCCGGCAGTCCCAGGGCTGTGAGAGAGGGCATTGAGGTTGTTCTTGATGTTATCCCCCATGCACTTGAAAAGCTGAAAGGTTCAGAAGAGGAGTGTGCTGGATGAAGACCGATATTTCCTATTCACTTGCCTTTTTTGCAGGTGTTCTCTCTTTTGCCTCACCATGTGTCTTACCGTTAGTTCCTTCATACGTGTCATTCATAACGGGTATCTCTTTTGAGGACCTGACCGGCAAGGCAAA
>BDTQ01000142.1 GCA_002898135.1 bacterium BMS3Bbin07 | reverse complement strand
CAGGGAGCAGTACATGCTGCTGACGGATATGCACGCTCAACAGGTAAGCCCGGTGTCGCCCTTGTTACCTCAGGGCCCGGAGCAACCAATACCGTAACAGGCATAGCCACTGCATATATGGATTCAGTCCCCCTTGTTGTCCTGACCGGACAGGTTTCAACTGACTTGATTGGAAACGATGCCTTTCAGGAGGCCGATATTGTCGGAATAACAAGGCCGTGTACCAAACATAACTACCTTGTAAAGGATGTTAAAGACCTTGCCAGGACCATTAGAGAGGCCTTTTATATTGCCACCACAGGCCGTCCCGGTCCTGTACTGATAGACATTCCAAAGGATGTCACAGTAGACAAGGCCACATTTAAATGGCCTGAACAGGTAAACCTTCGCAGCTACAACCCTACATATGAAGGTAACAAATGGATGATAAAACAGGCCGCGCGTACCATACAGAAGGCCAAAAAAGCCGTAATTATTGCCGGAGGAGGAGTAATCCTCTCCAATGCGGGCAAGGAACTGAAAGAGCTTGTCGAGTTTACAGAGGTGCCGGTTACCATGACCCTTATGGGGCTTGGCGACTATCCCGGTGCACACGAACTCTCGCTTGGTATGCTTGGTATGCACGGCACCTACTATGCCAACAAGGCCATTCAGGAATCAGACCTGATAGTAGCAGTGGGTATCAGGTTTGACGACAGGGTTACCGGAAGGGTAAAGGATTTTGCCCCTCATGCAAAAATTATTCATATAGATATCGATCCCACATCCATAAGGAAGAATGTCAGGGTTGATATACCGATTGTAGGTGATGCAAAGAGGATACTGAAGGTTATGCTCGGCATATTAAAGGAAGAGGGCAAGGGCCAATGGGAACCAGTGCGTAAGGCCTGGCTCAAACAGATAGATGTGTGGAAGAAGGAACATCCCCTCAGTTATGTGTATAGTGATACTGTTATAAAACCCCAGTATGTTGTTGAACAGTTATATGAATTGACAAAGGGCAATGCCATCATATCCACCGAGGTTGGTCAGAATCAGATGTGGGCTGCACAGTTTTATAAATATGACAAGCCCCGCACCCTGTTGACCTCAGGCGGGCTTGGGACAATGGGCTACGGATTCCCTGCAGCAATGGGTGCACAGGTAGCCAATCCCGGCAAGACCATTATTGATATTGCCGGTGACGGAAGCATACAGATGAACATCCAGGAACTTGCAACCTGCGTGCTTTACAAGCTGCCGGTAAAGGTGGCGATCCTGAATAACCAGTATCTCGGGATGGTGAGGCAGTGGCAGGAACTCTTTTATGGAGAACGTTATTCCTGCAGCCATCTCGATACAGTGCCGGATTTTGTCAAGGTTGCAGAAGGGTACGGAGCCGTGGGGCTGAGGGCTGTAAAGCCATCTGAGGTGGTGCCTGTCATAAAGGCAGCACTTAAGATAAAAGACAGGCCTGTTTTCATGGACTTTGTTGTTGACTGGAAGGAAAAGGTATTCCCGATGGTACCTGCCGGAGCTGCTATTGATGAGATGATGTTTGGTGAAGAAGCTGAAGAAAAGAAGACAAAGAAGCTCCGTGCCGTTAAATAGGGGGTAAGATATGCGACATACAATCAGCGTACTCGTAGAAAACAAGTTTGGTGTGCTCTCCAGGGTCTCGGGACTCTTCAGCGGCCGTGGTTACAATATAGAAAGTCTTTCCGTGGATGAGACCATTGATCCTCAGCTCTCGGTGATGACCATTGTCACGTCAGGAGATGATCAGATAATTGAGCAGATTACAAAACAGCTCAATAAACTGATAGATGTAATAAAGGTTGTTGATCTCACTGAAGTAGACCATGTGGAGAGGGAGATGATACTGGTAAAGATTACTCCCAAACAGCAGGACAAGGCAGAGGCGCTGAGGCTTGTCGATATATTCCGCGGACGCGTGGTTGACTCAAGTCCCAGGACATATACCTTTGAGATAACAGGCGATGAGAAGAAGATAGCAGCCTTTGTGGAGTTAATAAAGCCCTTTGGGATAAAGGAGTTCGTAAGGACAGGCAAGATTGCAATGGCAAGAGAGGGAGTGAAAAAGGCCTGATGAGTAAATTAAGAGTCATCTTTCATGTAAATGAGACGCCGAAATGGGATGTAGCCCTCGCTAATATCACAAACCTGCTTAGGGATGTGGGAGACTCCGGGGCAGAGGTACTTGTGCTTTCAAACGGCCCCTCTGTTGAGGTGTTTGGAAACAGTGAGAAGATGAAAAAAATAGAAGAGCTTGCCGGACGCGGGGTAAAATTCCTTGCATGCCGGAATTCACTGAAAAACCTCTGTGCCTCCGGTACCCTGTGCCTTAAAGAGGAAAATCTCCCTGAATTCATCGGTGTTGTGCCTGCCGGGATAACCGAGTTAATCAGGAGGCAGGCGGAAGGTTTTGCCTACATAAAACCCTGATATGCTGGCAAGGGCTGCAGTCTACCTCCGGATGATAAAGTTCTCCCACTCGGTCTTTGCCCTGCCGTTTGCCTTTACTTCCGCCCTGCTTGCAGCAGGGGGAATCCCGTCGTGGAATAAAATCTTCTGGATTACAGTGGCCATGGTCGGCGGCAGGTCAGCAGCAATGGGCATCAACAGGGTTATTGACAGAAAGGTCGACGCCCTTAATCCAAGGACTTCCGGGCGTGAAATTCCGGCTGGAACAATAAAAACAGCTGAAGCCGTTGTCTTTATCATTGTCTCCACTCTGATCTTCCTATATGCTGCTTACAGGCTCAATCCCCTCTGTCTGAAGCTCTCCCCTCTGGCTCTGGCCGTATTCGTCCTCTATCCCTACACAAAGAGATTTACATGGCTGAGTCATATTGTGCTCGGTATAGCCATAGCAGGGGCGCCTGTGGGTGCCTGGATTGCGTTAAGGGGAACATTGGATATGGAGATACTCCCGTTGGCGCTCTCGGTTGTGTTCTGGCTTGCCGGGTTTGATGTGCTCTATGCCCTTCAGGATGTGGATTTTGACAAAAAATCCGGTTTGCGCTCAATTCCGCAGAGGTTTGGTGTCAGGAGGGCATTATTTCTTGCCCGGACATTTCATATACTGACGTGGATGCTTTTGCTCGTTACAGCAACAATATTTGATCTTGGCATACTCTTCCATGCCGGTCTCATCCTCGTTGGGGTGCTCCTCGTCCATGAGCACCGCCTTGTGAAAGAGGATGATCTGAGCAGGCTGAATATGGCATTTTTCAATATGAACGGATACATAAGTCTCACGGTCCTTGTCTTCACCCTTCTCGACTTCATTATCTGAAAAGAGCCTTTCAGCCTTGCGTCCCTGAAACAGCAATAGAGTGGCAAAAAGGGACAGGAAGAAGCGAAAACTTGCCATAGCGGCAGAATATCTGTGATAATATTAGTTGGCATCTTAAAGGTAGAGTGAGAATGAAGAGAGTATATATACGAACTTTTGGTTGTCAGATGAATGCACACGACTCTGAGCGGATGCTCGGGGTGCTCAGGCAGGAAGGCTATGTGCCTGTTGATGACCCCCTGAAGGCAGACCTTATAGTATTTAACACGTGCAGCATAAGAGAGAAGGCTGAGCAGAAGTTTTACAGTATGCTCGGAAGAACAAAAACCATGAAGAGGGACAACCCGGGGTTAAAGGTGGCTGTGGCTGGTTGTATAGCACAGCAGCAGGGGGCGGGGGTTAGGAAGAGGGCCCCTTATGTGGATTACGTCATCGGACCACAGAACATAGACAGGGTAGGGGATGCCCTCCTTGGCAGCAAGGGTATATTTACAGGGGACAATCCCGAACTTGCCCAAAAAGATCTCCCGGCTGAACGTGAAGGCTCTGTTAAGGCCTGGATAAATATAATGTATGGGTGCAATAATTTCTGCTCATACTGCGTTGTCCCCTATACACGCGGCCGGGAGAGGTCCAGGCCGGCGGATAATATCCTGAGTGAAATCAAGGGGCTTGCAGCAGAGGGTTTTAAGGAGATAACCCTTCTTGGACAGAATGTCAACTCCTACAGGGGAGAGGTATCATTTCCTGAATTACTGCGATTTATCAACGATATAGAGGGTATAGAGAGGATAAGGTTCGTTACCTCCCACCCAAAAGACCTTGAAGAGGGGCTCATCATAGCAATGAGAGACCTTGAGAAGGTGTGCGAACACATACACCTGCCGCTCCAGTCGGGCTCTGACAGGGTATTGAAACTTATGAACAGGAAATACACCCTTGACGAATACCTCAGAAAGACTGAGGGGCTCCGCAAGGCCATTCCGGGTATAGCAATAACCACAGACATTATTGCGGGTTTTCCCGGTGAGACGGAGGATGACCATAAAGCCACAGTCTCAGCCCTGAAGGAGATAGGGTTTGACGGCATATATGCCTTCAAATACTCGTCAAGGCCAATGACAAGGGCGGCTGAGATGGATGGTCACCTGCCGGAAGAGGTCAAGTCTGAAAGACTCTCGGAGATACTCAGCCTTCAGGATCAGATTACAGGGGTAAGGAACAGGGCTCTTCAAAACACCATTCAGGAAGTACTCATTGAAGGTCCGAGTGAATCCGACCCTGAAAAAGTGACCGGCAGGACGAGGACCAACAAGATAGTCAATATCCTGCCATCAGGCCATATTGTTTCAGGCATGTTTTTGAAGGTACGGATATTAAAGGGGCAAAGACATTCCCTTGAGGGAGTGACGATTGACGGTTTATGAGTGATATGTTAAGAAGTTACATTTCCCCTGATATGCAATCGTTAATCGCAAATCGTCAATTATGAAGATCGCCGTACTGACGCTGGGCTGTAAAACAAACCAGGCTGAAAGCAACTATATAAAGAATGCTGCCGTCAGTTCCGGCCACTCGATTGTAACCCTTAAGGACTCACCTGATATATGTATCATAAATACCTGTACTGTAACTGCAAAGAGTGATTACCAGTCTCGTCAGATAATCAGAAGGGCACTGAAAACAGGGGCCAGGGTACTTGTAACCGGTTGTTATTCAGAGATAAGCGCTGATGAGATAAAGGCCATCTCTCCGGATTTAAAAGTAATCGGCAACCTGCAAAAATCCAATATTATCAAGATATTAGGTATTGATACCGAAACCATTGCCTTAAACTATTTCCCGGATCGCTCCCGTCCATTTGTGAAGATACAGGACGGCTGTAATTATGCATGTTCATACTGTACAATTCCAAAGGCAAGGGGGCGCTCCAGGAGCAGGGCGGTGGAAGAGATTGTAAGTGAGATAAGCATGCTCGAAGACAATGGTTTTGCCGAGGTGGTACTAACAGGAATACATATCGGTCATTACGGATACGACCTTGAACCTAAAGTATCACTTTCACATTTACTTGATAACATACTGTCCGGCACCGACAGGACACGGATACGGCTGAGCTCTATAGAGGCCAATGAGATAGATGACCGTCTGCTTGAGCTCCTTTCGGATAAACGGGTCTGCCCACACCTTCATATACCCCTGCAGAGCGGTGATGATCTGATTCTGAAACAGATGAAAAGGCCTTACAGCAGGCAGTATTATATCAATAAAGTTCAAGAAGTACTTAAGAGATTTCCAGGGATTGCGTTAGGAACGGATATTATTGTGGGGTTTCCCGGTTAAGGTGAAGCCGAGTTTCTGCATACACGCACCCTGGTTGAAG
>BDTQ01000141.1 GCA_002898135.1 bacterium BMS3Bbin07 | reverse complement strand
TCTCCGGCCCCCTCTCTGGTGGCAACATTCCCGGCTATAACATCAACCTCGAACTTCCTTTTCAGCTCCTTCAATGTCTTGATCACTGCATTACTGTGTCCATGGGCCGTATCAATGACCAGCACATCAACACCGGCCCTTACAAGAATCGCTGCGCGCTCTATGGCCTCACTGCCAACCCCAACAGCCCCTCCAACACGAAGACGGCCTACGGAGTCCTTACAGGCATGGGGGTACTTCCTCCTCTTCTCTATATCCTTTATGGTTATTAATCCCTTCAGATTGTTTTCCCTGTCAACAATGGGAAGCTTTTCAATCTTGTACTTATGCAGAGTCTCTTTTGCCTCATCAAGGGTGATACTCTCAGTGGCTGTAATGAGCCTTTCCTTTGTCATTACTTCCTTGACCTTTCTGTCCATACGGGTCTCAAACCTGAGGTCCCTGTTTGTGAGGATACCTATCAGTTTGCCCTTTACCGTCACGGGAACCCCTGATATCTTATACCGGGTCATTAAGGCAAAGGCGTCACTGATAGGGGCATCCGGCGAGACGGTTATCGGGTCGATAATCATACCGCTTTCAGACTTTTTAACCTTATCAACCTCAAGGCCCTGCCTGTCAGGAGACATTGCCCTGTGTATGAACCCGATGCCACCTTCTCTTGCCATGGCAATGGCCATGGAGGCTTCAGTGACTGTATCCATTGCAGCAGTGACAATGGGCGTGTTTAAGCTGATATTGCGTGTGAGGTACGTTGTAACGTCAACCTCTTTTGGAATCACATCGGATTTTGCCGGAATGAGAAGGACATCATCAAAGGTAAGGCCCGTGAGAACGTTTTCCTCTACCATATACACCTCATAATTTATTTGATTGAAAGATCACAGCAGATATCAACTCCTCAACTTCAAATGGGATTTTTAATTCTAACACGATAATTTTTCAGAAATCAAATTTCCCAAGTAAATTGTATATTTATCTGTAATTTCTATAGTGAATTACAGATTCCCTCAGCAGGATTCAAAAGTTAGGGCGAGGCAACCTCGCCCCTACATAAAGTCAGTTCCTGTCGCTTTTTTAACCCTGCACCGCCTTTCACCGTGAATTACATGGTAGGGGCGAGGTTGCCTCGCCCTGACTGCTTTTACCGTTTTTACCGTAAATTACCGCTATCACATAAGCGTGGCGGTTAAATCCAAAAGTTGACAACCCCCTTATAAAATAAGTATTATGTTTTTAAGGGGACAAGACGAAAATTGACTCTGTAAAAGAGATACACTCAATAAAATTCGCCCCGTACATAAAGGAGCATATATGTTTGAAAAGTTTACGGAAAGAGGAAGAAAGGTAATTATATATGCCAAGGAAGAGGCGGAAAGACGGCAGAATGATTATCTGGGCACCGAGCACCTGCTTCTTGGATTGATCAGGGAACAGGATGGCCTGCCGGTTGTCGTTCTTAAAAAGATGGGACTTTCCATAGAAGAGGTTCGCATAGAGGTCGAGAGGAACCTTCCTGTAGGCACTAATCTTCTCACATTCGGCGATATACCATTTACGCCCAGGGCTAAAAAGGTCCTTGAACTTGCAGTCGAGGAGGCAAGACTCCTTGGACATAACTATATCGGCAGCGAACACCTCCTGCTTGGCCTGGTGAGGGAGGATGAAGGAATCGGCGGAAAGATTCTCAGAAACCTTGGGGCCAATCTGCTTGGGGCAAGGCAGCTCTCCATAAATCTGTCAATGAGGACACAGCCTCACCTACGGGAAAAGAAGACAGCCACTCCCGCGCTTGACGAGTTTGGAAAAGACCTGACCGCCCTTGCCAAAAAAGGAAAACTTGATCCTGTTATCGGCAGGGAAAAAGAGATAGAGCGTGTTCTTCAGGTACTCGGCCGGAGGGTCAAAAATAACCCGGCAATTATTGGTGAGCCCGGAGTCGGCAAAACTGCAATTGTGGAAGGGCTTGCCCAGAAGATTGTTTCCGGTGATGTTCCCGACCAGTTGCTGGGTAAGAGAATCATCTCCCTTGACCTCGGGGCCCTGATTGCGGGAACCAAATACAGGGGGCAGTTTGAGGAGAGGTTAAAGGTTGTAATGAAAGAGATAATGCAATCCGACAACATCATACTCTTTATTGATGAACTCCATACGCTTATCGGTGCTGGCGCTGCCGAAGGTTCTGTGGATGCCTCCAGTATGTTAAAACCTGCCCTTTCCAGGGGTGAAATACAGTGTATCGGCGCTACCACCGCTGATGAGTTCAGGAAATATATTGAAAGGGATGGCGCCCTCGAGAGGAGATTCCAGCCAATCCATATTGACCCCCCGAATATGGAGGAGACTATAGATATCCTTATAGGTTTAAAGAGTAAGTATGAGGCGCATCACAGGGTTAAATACAGTGAGGATGCCGTTGTTACCGCAGCAAAGATGTCCGACAGATATGTATCGGACAGGAATCTGCCGGATAAGGCCATTGATGTAATAGATGAGACCGGTTCGAGAATCAAGCTCAAGAGGTATACTCCGCCCCTTGAATTAAAGGACATTGAACAGGACCTCGAAAGGCTTTCCAAGGAGAAGAGTCTTTATATCAAGCTTCAGGACGTTGAAAAGGCGGCATCCGTAAGAGGGGAGGAAGAGAAACTCAAGAGGATACATGAGCAGCTTCACAAACAGTGGCGTGATAATCTCACCAAGGATATCCCCGTTATCAAGGCAGAGGATATTGCTTATACCGTCTCAAAAATGACGGGAATACCACTTATTAAACTTGAACAGGAAGAGACGGAAAAACTGCTTCTCATGGAAAAAGGACTACATAAGAGGATTATTGCCCAGGATGAGGCTACCCGGGCAGTCTGCCGGGCCATAAGACGTTCCAGGGCAGGACTTAAAAGCAGGAAGAAACCCATTGGTTCTTTCATCTTCCTTGGTCCGACGGGTGTGGGCAAGACCGAGCTTGCGAAGGCACTTGCAGAGTTCCTGTTTGACGATGAGAACTCTCTTATCAAGATTGATATGTCTGAGTATATGGAGAGATTCAATGTCTCAAAGCTCACCGGAGCACCTCCGGGCTATGTGGGTTATGAAGAAGGCGGGCAACTTACCGAGCGGGTGAGGAAGAAACCATATTCGGTTGTGCTCTTTGATGAGATAGAGAAGGCCCATCCTGATGTATTCAATGTCCTGCTTCAGATACTTGATGAAGGAGTACTTACCGACAGTATCGGAAGAAAGATAGACTTCAAGCATACGGTTATCATTATGACCTCCAATCTTGGAGCCAGGATTATAGAAAAGGCCACGCCGTTAGGATTTCAGCGTAACAGTGCCGATGACATCTATACGAAGATCAAGGAGAACGTGCTTAATGAGCTGAAGAAGACCTTCAATCCCGAGTTTCTGAACAGGGTTGATGAAATAGTGGTCTTCCATCCCCTTGACAAGATACATCTGTACTCCATAATTGACCTGCTGATAGATGAGACCAACAAACAGCTTGTTGAGCAGGAAATAGTCCTTGAGGTTACCAACGAGGTAAAGGAATGGCTTGTTGACAAATATTATCAGCCTGTTTATGGTGCCAGGCCCATGAGAAGGGCCGTGCAGAAAGAGATAGAAGACTATCCCTCTGAAGAGATGTTGAAGGGCAGGTTTGAGG
>BDTQ01000140.1 GCA_002898135.1 bacterium BMS3Bbin07 | reverse complement strand
TTATTTTATCCTTCCTTTTTCATTGTGCCTGTTTCACTGCACTTAGGGCATTTTTTCGGTTTGCACCTGCCTTCTTTTGTGGCCCCGCAGCTTTCACACTTAAAGACTGCCATGTTAACACCTCCTTTTTTTATGCATTCAGGACATATGCCGTAAAACTCTATATGATTCCCTGTTACTTTAAATCCCTGTTTCTGATCCGAAGGGATTTTTATTTTAAAGTCTTTATGCACATCAACGATCTTTTTACACTTCAGACAGATAAGATGGTGATGTGGCTCGGTGTTCGGGTCATAATGCTTTCTTTCAGGGTCAATTGTGAGCTCAAGAACCCCTCCACGCCTCTTCAGTGCCTCAAGGGTATTGTATACAGTTGCAAAGGACATAGTGGGAAACCTCTTTTTTACCTCCCGGTAAATGTCCTCTGCAGCGGGATGGCTCGTGTTACCTTCGAGGTATTCAAGTATGGCCAGCCTCTGTGGTGTCAGCTTAAACCCTGTCTCCCTGTGCCTGTCGATCCGTACTCCTCCTTATTTAGAATCATTCTTATTAAAGAAAGAATACCAGACAGGAATTGTTATTGTCAAGTGAAAAGTGGAGACTTGGAGGGAGAAAGCATGGAGGAGTGGAGGATTGGAGGATTGGAGGATTGATCACTCCATCACTCCGTTTTCTGTCATTCCGGCTTGTCCGGAATCGCTCTTTGAGAGGGAGAGGTTTATCGGGGACAAGGATTCCGGACAAGCCGGAATGACAAATGACTGCAACTTATTTACAGACTCAAATTAAATCCGTGAAAACTCCATCCCCTCGTCCCTTTCCAGAATTTGACAGTTATTCTGTCGGCAATTTGGGAAAGTCAAGGCGATAAATTGCAAACATACCGGGAAATCCTGTATAATTCCTATCGATAGAAGACGCTTTAAACTAATTCCGCAGTCTCCGGCTGCAACGGGGCTGTTGAGGATTCAACATTTCGGAGGTTGTTATCAAGATAAGGACTAATAAGGAAATCAAAGAGGTTTCAAGGGATAAGGTGCCAGGTGTGTTAAAGGAACTTGGAGCCATTGCCATTAGATTTGACTCCTCTGTGCTGGATGTTGGAGATGCTGAATCCTTGCCGGATGATGTTACAATTGAGCCTTTGACCCCCGGTTCCAGGGATGGTATTGCCATACTCAGGCACAGCACATCCCATGTGATGGCACATGCCGTGAAGGAGCTTTTTCCGGAGGCAAAGGTAGCCATTGGTCCTTCTACGGAAGATGGTTTTTATTATGATTTTGATATCGAAAAACCATTTACTCCTGAAGACCTGCAGAGAATTGAGGAGAAGATGAAGGAGATTATCGACAGGGACAGCCCTTTTGTCAGAAAGGTGCTTCCAAGGGATGAGGCTATTGAACTCTTTGAAAAGATGGGTGAGCCGTACAAGGTTGAAATCCTTCGGGAGATAGAGGACGATGAGGTCTCCATTTATGAAGAAGGAGGGTTTACTGACCTCTGCAAGGGGCCACATCTTCCGTCAACAAGATATATCAGGGCCTTTAAACTCCTTAGCATTGCAGGTGCCTACTGGAGGGGTGACGAAAAAAGAAAAATGCTTCAGCGGATTTACGGGACTGCCTTTGAAGACAGGAAGAAGCTGAAGGAATACCTGAATTTTCTCGAAGAGGTTAAAAAGCGTGACCACCGCAGGCTTGGCAGGGAGCTGGACCTCTTCAGTATAAATGAAGAGATAGGTCCCGGTCTTATACTCTGGCACCCCAATGGTGCAATTATAAGAAAGACTATTGAGGATTTCTGGCGTGAAGAGCACCTGAGGGATGATTACAAGCTTCTTTATACCCCCCATATGGCAAAGCTGAATCTGTGGGAAAAGAGCGGACACTGGGATTTCTACCGTGAAAACATGTATTCTCCGATGGAGGTGGAAGGGGCTGATTATGAGATAAAACCCATGAATTGTCCTTTCCATATCGCTATATACAAGAGTGCACTCAGGAGTTACAGGGAGCTTCCTATCAGATATGCAGAGCTTGGCACGGTCTACAGGTATGAACGCTCCGGGGTCCTTCACGGACTTTTCAGGGTAAGGGGTTTTACCCAGGATGATGCACATATCTTCTGTATGGAAGATCAGATGGAAGAGGAGATTAAGCGGGTGCTCGATTTCACCCTCTTTATACTGAAGACCTTTGGTTTTGAGACCTACGATATATACCTGTCGACAAGGCCTGAAAAGTTTGTCGGTACCCCGGATAACTGGGAACGTTCCACCAATGCACTGAAGGCTGCCCTTGAGCATAAAGGACTTGCTTATGAGGTAGACCCTGGCGAAGGTGTTTTTTACGGGCCAAAAATCGATATAAAGGTAAAGGATTCACTTGGCAGACCCTGGCAGTGCAGTACCATACAAGTTGATTTTAATATCCCCGAGAGGTTTGATATCTCCTACAGGGGGGTTGATGGCAGGGAACATCAGCCGATAATGATTCACAGGGCTTTGATGGGCTCGCTTGAGAGGTTTTTTGGTATCCTCATCGAGCATTATGCCGGGGCCTTTCCCCTCTGGCTTTCTCCTGTGCAGATTGGTATAATAACCGTAGCAGAAAGGCATATCAGCTATGCTGAAGATGTTCTGAAGGGTCTGAAAAATGCAGGTATAAGGTGTGAGGCCCTTTTTGAGAATGAGAAGGTCGGGTATAAGGTACGTCATGCCACTGTCAGAAAGGTGCCTTATTTGGTTATAATAGGTGACAGAGAGGCTGAATCCGACAAACTGACCGTCAGAAAACGTGGAGGCGACAATGTCGGCCCCTATGTGCTCGGGGATCTGATTACGTGGATAAGAGAGGAGATAGAGTCAAGGAGTCTGACATCGAGATTGTAGATTCAATGAATCAGGTTATATAATTTTTTAAAGCATATAATCTGAAAACTATAACCCAAAACACAAGACTTGCAACACGCAGCCTTAAAACCAGGAGGTGTAGTTATAGCACAGGAATACAGAGTAAACAAGAGGATCCGGGCAAGAGAGGTAAGGCTGATAGATGCTGACGGTGCACAGCTCGGTATTGTCCCCCTGCGGGAAGCCCTGAAGATTGCTGAGGAGAGGGGCCTGGATCTCGTGGAAGTAGCATCAAATGCAAAACCCCCTGTCTGCAGGATAATGGACTACGGGAAGTTTAAGTATCAGCAGAGTAAAAAACATACCCATCGCAAGACCTTAGAAGTCAAAGAGGTGAAGGTAAGGCCCCAGATAGACAAACATGACCTGGAGTTGAAGATAAAACACATCGTCCGGTTCCTTGAGGCCGGGAACAAGGCCAAGGTGACAATGTTTTTCAGGGGAAGAGAGATTGTCAGACCTGAGCTTGGCATGAAGGTTTTTCACAGGATTATAGAGCAGCTTGATGATAAGTATAATATAGAGAACAGGCCGAGGCTTGAAGGTAAGAGTATTACAATGATAGTGGCACCGAAGTAGAGTTTTTTCATTAAAGTTATATTACGTGAACATGCAGCTTAAAATTTGAGACAGGAGGAAGTGGATGCCAAAGATAAAGACTCACAGAGGGGCGGCTAAGAGATTTAAGGTTACGGGCACGGGTAAGGTAAAAAGATGGAAGGCCAACAAAAGCCATCTCCTGACCGGTAAACCCGGAAAGAGGATGAGGAATTTGAGGACGAGCACACTTGTGGACAAGACACAGGAGAAGTCTATAAAGTCATTATTGCCCTATAGCTGACTTCTGTTGCCGGGTGTGCGTTATTTGAATGGATAAGCATTTAGTATAAAAATCAACTGATCGGAGGTTTAGAGATATGCCAAGGGCAAAAGGTGGCTACAAGACAAGGAGAAGGAGAAAAAAGGTCCTTGATCTGGCCAAAGGCTATTATGGGGCGAGAAGCAGATGTTATAAAGTAGCAAAGCAGGCTGTAGAGCATGCCCTCAGTTACGCTTACAGGGACAGGAGGGTCAAGAAACGTGAATTCAGGAGTCTCTGGATTATCAGGATAAATGCTGCTGCCAGGGGCACAGGCCTGACATACGGTCAGTTTATCAATGGCCTTAAAAAGGCCGGCATAGGGCTCGACCGTAAGGTGCTGGCCGACATTGCATATCATGACCCCAGTGCGTTTGGTGCACTTGCTGACAAGGCAAGGCAGGCATTGGCAGCGTAAACAATAAAGATATGGAGGACATTAATAAGCTCAGGGAAGAGTTTGTCAGGGAGTGTAAAGGGATTTCTTCTCTGAAACAACTTAATGATTTGAGGATAAAATATCTTGGCAAAAAAGGGCTTTTAACCCAGAGGTTAAAGGCCCTTTCTGCGTTGCCTCCTGCTGAAAGGCCTGCTGCTGGTAAGGAGATAAATATCCTGAAGAGATATGTAGAGGCAGAGATAAAGAGACTGGAAGGAGATTTATCGACCCTTGAGTCGAGAAAAAAGGTTGCAACCGGGTTTATCGACATAACCATTCCCGGTAAATATATCCCTGCAGGAAGCAGGCATCCCATAAACAGGGTTCTTGACGAGATCGTTGATATCTTTCTTTTTATGGGTTTTACTGTGGAAGAAGGGCCTGAGGTGGAGATGGATTACTATAATTTTGAGGCCCTCAATATTCCCAGGGACCACCCTGCCAGGGATATGCAGGATACATTTTATGTAGAGACAGATGGCGAAAGGCAGAGTTCCTCACCAGTGGATAAAGAGGGAGCAGAGAGCGATGTGGTACTGAGAACCCACACCTCGCCTGTTCAGATAAGGGTTATGGAAAAACAGAAACCCCCGTTGAGGTTCATCGCCCCCGGTAAGGTATACAGATGTGATTCAGATGTCTCTCATACCCCGATGTTTCACCAGGTTGAGGGTCTGATGGTTGGAGAGGATATTACCTTTGCCAATGTTAAAAGTGTTCTTAAACTCTTTGTCCAAAGCCTTTTCAGTGTTGATACCCCGGTGAGATTCAGACCGAGTTATTTTCCCTTTACCGAGCCATCTGCAGAGATTGATATCGGGTGTGTTCTGTGCAGTGGGGCTGGATGCAGGGTCTGCAAGGGCACGGGCTGGATTGAGGTGCTCGGAGCAGGAATGGTGCATCCGAAAGTCTTTGAAGGCGTGGGCTATGATACGGAAAAGTATACAGGTTTTGCATTCGGTATGGGTGTTGAGAGGTTAACCATGCTGAAGTACGGAATAGACGACATAAGGCTTTTCTATGAAAATGACCTCAGGTTTTTAAGACAGTTCTGATCTCGCCTCATAAATAATCTTCAGCAGCCTGCTAATAAAGAAATACCCGTGCAATATACAGCAGATAAAATAGTCCACCCGTAAGCAGCAGCCAACCGGGAAGTTCCTTTTTGATTGAGACATACCCCAGGATTATCCCAGCCATTATGACGGCAAAGATGATATTCAGCAGCTCTGTGCTTCCGAGAGACCACTCCGTGAAGAGCAAACCGATCGAAATGGGGATAGTTGACTGAAAGACCATAGCGCCCGTTATGTTGGCAAGGCCTATGGTGTCCTTGTTCTTGAGGGTCCAGGTGATGGAATTGAACTTTTCAGGCAGCTCTGTTGCCACCGGCGTAATTAACAGGGACAGTACAAGTGGAGAGATACCTGATTTAACGGAAGCTACGGTCAGATAGTCCACAAAGAGATAAGCCCCCATGATTATAAAGAACAGGCCTACAGCTATCTGTATAAGTATCCACTTCAGTGTCCTTGGACAGCCGAGAAAGATACCGAGGTGGAAGTTGTCGG
>BDTQ01000139.1 GCA_002898135.1 bacterium BMS3Bbin07 | reverse complement strand
GACAGACCGGAAATAGCAACAACATCTTCAGCCATGCTACTGTCAACAAGAGAGAGACTACGATTTCCGGGCCACCTGTCCTCTTCCGGCTCACTCCGCGATGAAAACAGAACTTTCCCATCCTGCATCACCATGAAATCAGCATCAAGCCTGTCTGTAAACGAAGACTCAATAAGGGAATTTATCTCAAATACACCATCTACATAGCCCCTTATTTCACCCTTCCTGTCAACAACAGGGTAATAAACCGCCACTACAGGCTTGTTCCCGACTGTTTCTATAACCGGCGTAATACTGAAAGAACGATACTTCTCTGCCTTCCGTATAGCTTCCTGTGAATAGTCATCGGCCATTGCCTTCACAAGCCCATCACCTTCAGGGGGATAAGTCCACTCGATTGCACCATCCCTGTTAACCCAGTTAATGGACTGAAACCCTTCAAAAGTTCTGTATACGGGATCGGAGATCATGATAAACATCTCTCTCATCTCTTCAATCGGGTCTCCCTTCCAGATATGACCCTGCAGGTGTTCTGAAAGCGCCTCAATGGCAAGAACCCTTGTCTTGATGGTCTCGGTAAGCCTTACCCTTGAGCCTTCCAACAATGAAAGGACATGCCTTTTCAGCATCTCATCATTATGTTTCTTTCCTGAATAACAGAGCAGCATGAGCAATAACGCTGTGAAGAGAAGGACTAAAAGCGGGAGCAATCTATTTAGATATTTCATCAATGTTGTCTCTTTTTGGCGGCATCCTTATTGTCTCCCCCCCCGTTTGAAGTGGATACTATTCAACAAGACCCTCGATACTAAAAGTAAAAAAAACAAAGAATCCCCTTAAATATTATACCATTTTTTTACGAAGATTTCAGGAAGGTTTACAAAAAACCGCAAAAACTTCTTGCAATAACTTTAAAATGCCCTCAAACTCCCATTATTGAGAGCCCGGCCTCATTTGCAGTGGAGATCATCTCCTGACGCTGTATGATAAGGGCCATTCCCTTCTCAACAGCAAGGACAGATGCCCTCACCTCAATCATTGCCCTTAATGTATCAAGACCGACCACAGGGACATCGTATCGCATATCCTGCCGGGGCTTGCTAACCTTCACAACTACCGCTCCATCTCCGGCAAGCCTTCCCCCCCTGCGGATTGCCTCATCCGTCCCCTCTATAGCCTCAACCGCCATTACAGCCCTGCCTTTAACCACAACAGTCTGGCCTATATCAACCCTGCCCATCTCTTTTGCAATACCAAGACCAAACAATATATCCTTATCCTCTTCCGGGGTGGTTCTACGCTGGGTGAGGAGTCCGGCCGGCATAAGCATATCACCGGCAAAGTCCGTTGTCCTCAGCATCCTTATCCCCTCTGACTCTATCTCATCAGTGATAGCCTGAAGAATGGTATCGTCCTTTCTGTCCTTCAAGGTGAAGAGCAGCTTTACCGCCCTCATATCAGGCATAACTTTGCCCTGGTATAGGAGACTCTTTGAGACCTTTCCAGCCAATATTGCCTCCTGAACACCAGAGGCCTTCAATGCCTTTATTATCTCACCGAGCCTGCCCACATTGATTCTCTTCACCTCGTCTGCACACCCGTTCATAGGGCCGGCAATAGGGTCAAGGGCTATCAGAACTACATAATACCCAATTCTTTTTGCCTCCATGGCAAGGAGGCGGGGAAGTTCACCTTTCCCGGATATAATGCCGATTTTTTTCATTTCACTCCAAAAAGAAAAATCATGAGCTTTTACTCAAATTATAGATTTTTACAGGGTTAGTACCCTGAATCCCTTCCAGGCCTGGCAAGGCAATCTGCGGATTATTCGGCCTTGTTTCTCGCCGACGACTTTCTGCCGGGCCTGCAGATACCCCTCCTGTTTGCATTAATAAACTCGATAAGATTAGCTATCTCTTCCGTGTAGGGGAGTTCTTCCTGCACTTTTTTTATGGCATCCTTGAGGGTCAAGCCCTCCCTGAAGAGGATATTATAAGCCCTCTTCAACTCTGAAAGCGTCTCTGCAGAAAACCCGTACCTCTTGAGTCCAACCGTGTTAAGCCCATAAAGCCTTAGCTTTGAATCCAGGGCAGATGCTACCATATATGGAGGCACATCCTGTGTCACACCACTGAAACCGCCCACCATTGCATATGCACCAATCCGGTTAAACTGGTGTACTGCCACAATTCCTCCTATTACAGCACAATCCTCTATCTTTACATGTCCTGCAAGGGTAACTGCATTTGCCATTACGGTCTTGTTGCCAATCTTGCAGTCATGTGCTATATGGATATAGGCCATCAGGAAATTGTCATCACCAATCACTGTATATCCATCGCCTCCCACTGAGCCACGATGGATCGATATATACTCACGAATGATGTTTCGATCACCGATCCTTACGCCCGTGGGCTCATCCTTGTATTTAAGGTCCTGAGGCTGAAGACCGATACTTGTAAAGGGATAAACGGTACAGGAATCGCCAATCTCGGCATCACCTTCAACTACTACATTGTTCATGAGTCTCGTACCTTTTTTTATCTTTACATTGCTCCCGATTATACAGAATGGTCCTATAGTGACATCTTTATCGATTTCAGCACCATCATGAATTATTGCTGTAGGATGTATCTCAGACATAACTATCTCCTCTTTGCAATCTGGAATTCCTCAATCAATCTCATACCTTGAATCATCAATACCTACAGCTCCCTGTCAGTAACC
>BDTQ01000138.1 GCA_002898135.1 bacterium BMS3Bbin07 | reverse complement strand
AGGGATAAACACCCGGAGTTTGCCGTACGGAGACAAGATAAGACTCCAGGTGCTTGATCTCAGGGAGAGTCAGGGCCTGAAGAACGGGGTAAGTATCACAAACCCTCCTTACGGTATCCGCATGGGAAAGAAAGAGGAACTTGAACTCTTATACAAATCGCTTGGTGATTTTCTGAAGAAGAAATGCACGGGTTCCACCGCCTATATTTATTTTGGCGAACGGGAATTCATAAAGAAACTGGGGCTGAGGGCCACATGGAAAAAACCGTTAAAAACAGGTGGCCTTGACGGCAGACTGGTAAAATATGAGTTGTTTTAATAAATAAAAATGGAACAGACAAGTAAAACACAGAAGAAAAAAGAAGCACTCTCCCTGCAGGCCCTCGGAGAGGAACTCGTGAAACTCCCGAAAGAACAGATCAAGGATATTGACTTGCCTGCTGAAATCCACGATGCCGTCATGTTTGCAAAGACACTCAAAAAACACGGGGCACTCCGAAGGCAGCTTCAGTATATCGGCACCCTGATGCGAAGATGTGATACCGAGCCAATCCGGGAGGCACTTCGTCAACTGGAGCAGGGAAATTATAGAAAAGCCCTGGAATTCAGGGAGATGGAAAGATGGCGGGATGAGCTGATAGCCGGGAACAAAGCCCTCATTGAAGAGATACTGACAAGATGCCCTGCTGCAGACCGGCAGAAATTGACTCAACTCATACGGAATGCGGAAAAGGAACAACTAAATAATAAACCACCCAGGGCATCACGGCTACTCTTCCGTTACCTGAAGGAAATACGTACCGGGTAACCGTCACACACTCCCTTGCCCCCTTCCCTGTCTGAAATTTCGAAACTGATTCGAGAGCAGACAGGACAACCGATGTGTTAAAATAAAAACCGGTTTTCAGAATAAAAACCTGCTTGATTTTGTCTGAGTCGTTAGCGCAAAGTCACGGGATCCAATAAATTGTCAGGTGAGAAGGCATGAAGAAACTGATTGAAAAGGCAGAAATACTTATTGAGTCCCTCCCCTACATCAAAAAGTTCTATGGAAAGACCTTTGTAATAAAATACGGGGGCGCAGCTCAGATCAAACCGGCACTGATGGATGCCTTTGCCCAGGATGTTGTTTTGCTCAACTATATTGGTATCAATACAGTGATTGTTCACGGTGGTGGGCCAAAAATCTCCGAGATCATGAAGAAGATGGGCAAAACCCCCACATTTATCCATGGACAGAGGGTGACTGACAAGGAGACCATTGATATCGTTGAGATGGTGTTGGGGGGGCTTGTCAACAAGGAGATTGTTATGCTCATTAACCGTCACGGAGGAAAGGCAGTGGGTCTGACAGGAAAGGATGCAGGGCTGATTCGTGCATCAAAAAAGGTCATAAAGAGGGCTTCACCGGAGACAGGGGCTGATGAGATTATAGACCTGGGCCTTGTTGGAGAAGTAAAGGAAGTAACCCCTGATGTGCTGATTGGCCTTGAACGTAATGGTTTTATACCTGTTGTCGCCCCTGTTGCTGCAAGCGCTGAAAGAGAGACGCTGAATATAAATGCAGACTATGTGGCGGCTTCACTTGCCGCGGCTCTGAAGGCTGAAAAACTGATTTTAATGACGGATGTGCCCGGAATCCTTGACAGGAAGGGAGAAATCCTCTCCACCGTTAAAAAGAAGAATCTAAAAGAACTCTTTGATGATGGGACCATCTCCGGAGGAATGATACCAAAGGTGCAGGCCTGTGTTGAGGCACTAAAGAGCGGCGTCAGCAAGACCCATATAGTGGACGGAAGGGTCCCTCATTGCCTTCTGCTTGAGATATTCACGGAAGAGGGAATAGGAACAGAGATTATCAGGTAAGTAAAATCAGATATAAATAATCAGTTTTCAGCCAAAACCTGACATTGTCTTTAGCCACATGTCCCTGAAACAAACGGCTGATTACCAATCGCTGGAAGTTTACAGTATGAGGAGGTTGATATGTCAAAAAACGCCTTGCTTGTTATTGATATGCTGAATGATTTTGTAAGAGAAGGGGCGCCTCTTGAGGTTCCGGATACAAGAAAGGTCATCCCCGCCATAAAGAGAGAGATAGAGCATGCCAACAGGGAGGGAAGACAGATTATTTACATCTGTGACGCTCATGAACCTGACGATATAGAATTCAAGCGTTTTAAATGGCCTGTACACGCAGTCAAAGGTACTATCGGAGCCCAGATTATTGATGACCTGAAACCCTCCAACAGTGATATTATTATTGAGAAAACCACATACTCAGGTTTTTACAGGACAAAACTTGACAGCACCCTTAAAACACTTGGAATAAGCACACTCCGCCTCACAGGATGTGTTACTCATATCTGCATACTCTTTACAGCATCTGATGCAGTGCTAAGGGGATATGAGGTTGAAGTGGTAAGTGACGGGGTGGCAGGGATTGCCCCTGAAGATCATGATGCCGCACTCAGGATTATGAAGAATGTAATGTGTGCTAAGATTATATCTGATAATTATTAACTCGCTTGTTGCAGAAATCTATGATATTCCTTAACCGATGCCTTCTGGGCAGTTTCACGAAAGGAGTTAATTTCATCAAAATTGTGGAATAGCAAGGATACGATACTGGAATCCAGGGCCATATCATCAGCCATCTGCCTGAGAACCGCCGTCGCTTTATCCTTGCTCATCCCTTTCCTGTATGGACGATCCTCTGTAATGGCGGTAAATACATCTGCAACAGCCATAATCCTGGACCCCAGAGACAGGTCCCGGCCTTCATGGTGAAAGGGATAACCGGCACCATCAATGCGTTCGTGGTGAAGCCCCATGCATTAATGATATCAAGGGCGCTTATATGTTCAAGAATACGGTAAGTGTGAAAGGTATGGCTTTTAATAACTCTAATCTCTTCCGTTGTCAATCTTGCCTCCTTCTCAAGTATCTCTACCGGCACAGCAAGCTTGCCTAAATCATGTAGATGACCGGCAATCCTCATCATCCGGCATTCACGTTCAGAAAAGCCGGCAAAATCGGCCAGGGCCACAGCACATGCTGCCACCCCTGCAGAGTGATTAGCAGTGAAACGGCTCCTGAAGTCGATAATCTGACGAAACAGGTTCGACAAGCCGAGGAGACCTTCCATATCCAGTTTAACGGTTTTTAAGCTTGCCATTCCCTGAAGAACAGAGCTTATTGAGTGGGAGGCGACATCAAGCCAGAAATATTCCCTCCTGGCCAAGCTGTTAAAGACATCAACCAGTTGGGGCATGAACATCTTTCCTGATTGTTCCTTAATCCTCCCACAAATAATATCTCCCTGCCCAAGCACTTCCTGCTGATTGTTTACAAGTACTGCTACCCTGTCAGCCAAATGCAGAATATGGCTGCCTCTCAATACCTCATTCCCCCGGAACTCAGCTCCCCTCCCATTATTCCAGGGGACATGGTGGTGTTGTACAAGCAGAGCTGCTGTAGAGAGTGGCTCAAACCCTCTCAAAAGCATATAGCCTAACTCAGCATGCCTGTGAGGGTTTTTGGTTTCAAACTCCAAAGCATCCAACCTCTCCTCAAGGGAAAGGGCACCGCTGTCATGCAGTGACCCTGCCATTATCAGATCGTTCTGTTCGTCCATTGACAAACCCAGAGCCGCCCCGATACTGAATGCAATGTAGGCTACCCGTTCATGATGATCAACAACTGCCGGACTAATCAGGTCCATAGCCCTGGAAAGACACTTTATCAGTTCAAACAGGTGAATCCGGGGTTCTATTATCATCTGGTTTTCACTCTACGGTTATCTCTGTATCTGAAAGCACTTTCAACGGATAGACTGATACCCATCAGGAACACCTTTTTTTGAAAAAACAATCTGCCACACCTGATTCTTTCTTGCACGAAATGAACCTGCACAGGTCAGCAGATAATACTTCCACATTCTGTAAAATCTTTCATCATAGTTTGACTTAATCTTATTCCAATTCATTTCAAAATTGCCATACCACGCCATAAGTGTTTTATCGTAATCGGCGCTGAAATTGTGCCAGTCCTCCATAACAAACAATCCCTCAACTGCATCTCCTATCTGTTTAATCGAAGGAATTACGGAATTGGGGAAAATATACCTATCAAGCCAGGGTTCCGTGTTAACTGCTGATTCATTTCCACCGATTGTCTGCAATAGAAATAAACCATCATCTTTCAGACAACGGTTCACAACTTCCATGTATGTCCTGTAATTCTTATAACCGACATGTTCAAACATACCCAGAGAAATTACACAGTCAAAACTCCCGGTAACTTCCCTGTAATCCTGCAATCTGACATCAACAGGATATTCCTTGCATAACGTCTCTGCAAGTTCCACCTGCTCTCTGGAGACGGTAACTCCTGTTACTTCAACTTCATATTTCTCAGCAGCATATTTCGCAAAACTTCCCCAGCCGCAGCCGATATCCAGTATTTTCATGCCTGGTTTCAACCCTGTTTTCCGGCAAACCAGATCCAGTTTATGCTCCTGAGCATCATCCAGCGTTTTTGCATCCTTCCAATAAGCACATGTATAAACCATGCGCCTGTCAAGCATATTTTCATATAAGTCATTCCCAAGGTCATAATGCATCTCGCCAATTCTAAAAGCCCGGCTCTTTGATTGCATATTAATGCTTTTTGACAATAGAACCCTGGAAAGAAGTATCCAGTCCTCTTTGACCTTTTTATGTATTTCAGATCTGAGTATACGGCAAAAAAAATCGTCAATTCTGTCGCTATCCCACCATCCATCCATATAGGACTCTCCAAGCCCCAGGGAGCCGTGATTTAAAACCCTCCGGTAAAAACACTCATTATGAACTCTCAGGTCCCAGGGATTCTTGCCGTTAATTCCTATTCCGGCTAAAGACAGGATTTCCTCTGCAGTGCTTCTGAATTTGTCTCTTTCCATTTTTGAATTACCCCCGATTTTCTAAAAAGCTTTCAAAAACCCCTGTGGTCTCAACAGGTTTCTCATTTCCGGACAAAAAGTGAGTCATAATAAAGAGTAAACGCAATTATAGTGCCTTACTTTTCACTTCAAATTTACCTCCACCTGCAGCTCCCTATTTCTAAGATATAGCAGATAATCCTATCATTGTCAAGGGAGAAATTCCGTTAAATAAAACGCGATAAACTAAATGATTTGATTACACGTTTATCTGTTGACTTTTTTGTTCATGCTTAAATACTATTCTATATTTATGAATTATTTATGAATATCTTTTTGCTCAGAGCATCTGTGCTTATTTTGCATGGACACGGGAATGTCAGCAGCACCTGTAAAAATCAGATAAAGAGGTGAAAGTCATGATGGAGGTAAAAAAGGAGAAGAAAATAAAGAGCAAAATCCTCAGGCTCGTTAAGGGTGATATTACTGAAAGGGATGTGGATGTCATAGTAAACGCTGCAAACTCCCATCTAAAACACGGCGGTGGTGTAGCAGGCGCAATAGTAAGAAAGGGAGGAGCAATAATACAGGAAGAGAGCGACAGGATTGGCTTCGTCCCTGTCGGCTCAGCAGCAATGACAACTGCCGGCAGACTCCCCTGCAAGGCTGTAATTCATGCTGTCGGGCCAAGAATGGGTGAAGGTGATGAAGACAACAAACTGAAAAGCGCCCTTTTAAGCAGTCTTCAACTCGCCTCGGAAGATGGATATAAGAGTATCTCCATACCTGCCATCAGTTCTGGAATCTTCGGGTTTCCAAAAGACAGGTGTGCGAATATACTTGTTAATGAGTCAAAAAGGTTTCTCGAAGAAAACCCTGAAACGTCACTTGAGGTTATCGAGTTCTGTATTTATGATGATGAAACACTGATGCACTTTTTAAGAGAATTCGAGCAGTCCGGATAAAAAGTTATCAGGTGACAGGTGGCAGGCAGTAAACATATAACCTGACACCCGTCACCCATTACCATAAAATCTATTCAACCTTAACCTTTTTCTCCCTCTTCTTGGCTTCCTCAGTCTTTGGAACCCTTATCTCAAGCACACCTTCCTTGAATTTGGCCTTGGCCTTGTCCGACTGAACCTCGGCAGGCAGGCGGAAGGTACGTGTGAAGGAACCGTAGGAGCGCTCCAGCCTGTAGTAATTCTTTTTCTCTACCTTCTCTTCCTTCTTCTTTTCTCCGGAGATAGTTATGGTATTGTCAGTCAGGCTTACATCAACGTCATCCTTCTTGATCCCGGGCATCTCTGCCTTCACTACCACATCATCGCCTTCTTCGTAGATATCCACAACTGGAGAGATCTCCTCCAATTCCGGAAATCTCATCCTCGGCAACCATGAAGGACCCAGCAAAGAAAAGGGTCTTCTGAAAACATCTTCAAACCACCGCTCAACTTCCTCAAAGGGTGCAAGTACTTTTGATGGTTCCGACCTTACCAGCTCTTTTGACTCCTGTTTCTTTGCCATAAGCCACCTCCTTTTAATTTAAATTAACCCCGATATATTTTTAATATATTCCTAAATACCGAAGGTGTCAAGCCTAAAGACAGGTGATTTTCATTCTTTATTGATGTTTAAAGCAAAATAATATCGGTTAGCTATGTTTTTCTGCTCTTTTTGCCTCTTCCCAGAGATGGTCCATCTCCTCAAGGGTATAGTCTGAAAGGGCCCTCCCCTCCTGCTTTGCCCTTTTCTCGATGTAGCTGAAACGACGGATAAACCTGGCGATTGTCTTACGAAGCGCCTCTTCAGGGTTGATATCGACAAATCTGGCTAAATTCACAAGTGTAAAAAGAATGTCTCCTAATTCATCCTCGATCCTTTCCTTGTCCCTCTCCATAAGTGCAGATTTAAACTCATCAAGCTCACTTTCAACCTTTTTAATGACATCTTCTGCCTTCTCCCAATCAAATCCCACCCTTGATACCCGCTCCTGAACCCTGTGTGCCTTCAATAACGAGGGCAGGTTCCCTGGAATACCTTCAAGGATTGATTCCTTAAGCTTACCCTCCTGCCGTTTATGCTCCTCCCATCTGTCAAGCACCTCATCTGCTGTCCCGAGCCTCTTACCTCCGAACACGTGGGGATGGCGGGAGACCATCTTCCCGGAAATCGCCTCTATGACGTCCCGGATATCAAACTCTCCTCTCTCTTCGGCTATCCGGGAATGAAAGACTATCTGATAAAGGAGGTCTCCCAGCTCCTCCTTTATCCTTGAGGGGTCGTCTTCCTCAATCGCTTCGAGCAACTCGTAAGCCTCTTCTATCAGATACGGTTTCAGGGACTGCCGGGTCTGTTCCCTGTCCCATGGACAACCGTCTTCAGCCCTCAATGCCTCCATTATCTTCACTAATTTATCGAAGTCCATCACCATACCTGTAGTATGCCGAGCAACTCCCCTCTGCACTCACCATACAGGCTCCGACAGGGTTTTCCGGGGTGCATTTCTTACCATATAGGGGACAATCAGTCGGTATTTTTATACCCATCAGCACGTCACCACACGCACATCCTCTTATATCAGGCGTGCTTTCTGCCTCGATATCAAAGAGTTTTGAGGCATCCCTGTGTCTGAACTCCTCCCGCAGGGAGAGACCACTTTCGGCGATTGTGCCAATACCGCGCCATTGAGCGGCAACAGGCATAAAACAGGTCTCAATGAGGGAGATGGCTCTCGGATTACCCTCTGCCCTTACTGCGCTGACATATTGTATATCAACCCCTGACTCCCCTTTTATAAGCTGTGCAAGCAGCATAGCGATTGTCTCAAGAATATCCCTTGCCTCAAAACCCGCAATAACAGAAGGTTTTTTATAGTCCCGTGAAATAAACTCGTAGGGAGAACTGCCTATGATGGTGCTTACATGCCCGGGCAGGATAAAACCATCCACTTTAACCCTCTCATCGCCAAGCAAGGCCTTCAGTGCCGGGGGCACGAGTTTGTGGTTTGGATATATGTGAAAGTTATTGATCCCTTTTCTGTCTGCCTCACAGAGGGTGGCTGCCACAGACGGAGAGGTCGTCTCAAACCCGGTTGCAAAGAATATCACACTCTGGTCAGGGTTTTCCCCTGCTATAGCAAGGGCATCCATTGGTGAGTAGAGTACCTGTATGTCTGCACCCTCAGCCCTTGCCTCCTGAAGGTTTTTACGGGAACCCGGGACTCTCAGCATGTCCCCGAAAGTGGTAAGTATTACCCCGGGCTTTTCGGCGATCTTTACAGCATTATCTATGTCTTCAATGGATGTTACACAGACCGGACAACCCGGCCCGCTCAGCAGCATGATACCTTCGGGCAGAATGGTCCTTATGCCGTGACGGAATATTGCAACAGTATGAGTGCCGCAGACCTCCATCAGCCTCACGGGACGGCCAATCTTTTTCATCATCAGATGTATATTTTCAATCAGATGCTTCACTGCCGCAGCCTCTCCCTTAATATATACGCTTGGCCAAGCGATATGTTTGCATCATTGGGTGGCATCCGCCTGTTACAATGGACCCTGAAACCTCCCACCTGAAGCCTTTCAAAAACCCTCTCTGCAATATAAAGGTTCTGAAAAACCCCTCCTGAAATCACTACATCCCTTATGCCTGTAAGGATATGGAGCTTATTAACCACCCTTATTATAGTTGTAATGATGGTATTATGAAACCGCGCGGAAATAATACTCCTGTCAGTTCCGGACGTCATGTCCTCCAGTATCCTCAGCAGTGTAAAGGAAAAATCCACCACCATGGGGTCGGCAAACTTTATATCCACCGGGTAATCTTCAGTAATACCTTCTGCAGCACAGGATTCAAGCGCTGTTGCTGCCTCAGCTTCATAGGTATTTGTATCAGCTATACCGGTAATTGCAGCCACGGCATCAAACAATCTCCCGGCACCTGAGCTATAGGGGGTAAACTCGGGCAGCTCAACAAGCCTCAACACATTTTTAATCCTCTCCTCTCCATAGCGGTTTAGAAAGCCAACTCTCTCAATGTACCGCAAGGCATCCCCTCCGGTCGCCTCCTGCAACCAGCCCAGGGCTATCCTCCAGGGCTCCCTTATTGCCATCTCGCCGCCGGGAAGCGCCATATAATTGAAGTGACAGAGACGTTTAAATCCCTTGAGGTCGGCAATCAGAAACTCACTGCCCCAGATATTGCCGTCAGTCCCGTAGCCGGAGCCGTCAAGCACCACCCCTATCACCTCGTTCCTGAACCCTGCTTCAGCCATGACAGAGGCCACATGCGCATGGTGGTGCTGCACCCTCATTCCCTCCAACGGTTGAGATTCTGCCCACCTTGTTGAATAATAACCGGGATGCATGTCATAGGCTATGGCAACCGGGTTGATCCTGTAGAGTTTTTTAAGGTTTTCAAGTGTCTCCTCAAAGAATTTCAGGGTCTCAAAATTTCCCATATCACCGATGTGCTGACTCGGTATTGCATAAAAATCCCTTGTCAGGGTAAAGGTATTTTTCAGGTCCGCACCCACGCCAAGCACCTCAGGACCGTTCTCTTTTATAGCTATTGCCTCCGGCACATATCCCCTTGAGCGCCGGATAAAGACATTTGACCGTATAACCGAATCATCCACCCTCATGAATATATCCCTGTTATGCAGTAAAAATGCATCTGCAATCCCTGCAAGCCCCTCCATTGCAGCCTTGTTTTCATGTATTATCGGCTCTTCCGAAAGGTTGCCACTTGTCATTACAAGGCAACGGAAATTCGGTGTCCCTTTCTCTCCCGGATAGAAAAAAAGAAGATGGTGAAGCGGGGTGTAGGGAAGCATAAAGCCAAGGCACCGGTTTTTCGGGGCCACTTCTTCCGGCAGTCTGCAGTCAGGTCTTTTATTCAGGAGCACTATCGGTCTCCGGCGGGAGAGCATGAGCTGAGCCTCATCATCTCTTACATAACAGAACCCTCTTACGGTATCAATATCAGGGGCCATAATTGCAAAGGGCTTGTTAATCCTCTGTTTTCTCTCTCTCAACAGGGATACAGCGTCCGCATTTTCAGCATCACAGGCAATATGAAAGCCCCCAAGACCTTTTAAGGCAACAATTCCACCGGCCTTAAGCACCTTGATTGCTGAATAAATTGGGTTTTCACCCTCATCTTCCTTAAATACCGGGGTTAAGCTCTGAAAATCGAGCCGTGGACCACAGAGGGGGCAGGAGTTTGCCTGTGCATGGAATCTCCTGTCTTCAGGGTTATGGTATTCCCTGCTGCAGTCATGACACATCCTGAAACGTAACATTGTGGTGTTTGGCCGGTCATAGGGGATTGCCCTTGTAATAGAGTATCTCGGGCCGCAATTTGTACAGTTTATGAAGGGATAGAGGTATCTCCTGTCCGGGGGATCGAGGAGCTCGGACAGACAGTCTTTACAGACGGATATATCCGGTGAGACAGGGGTAATACTGCCATTATCCTCACTCTCCACAATCCTGAACTCATCCCTTCCGTATCGAGGTGGGTTTTCCTTTACGATCGATTCTACATCAATTGATTCTACATCGGAAAGTTCCGGCTTTTCACTTCTGAGACGCTTCAGAAATACCCCTGCGTGCTTCCCCTCAATCTCTATTACTACACCCGCAGATGTGTTTTTCACAAACCCCTTGAGATCTAAAGACCTGGCAAGGTTGAAAACAAACGGCCTGAATCCCACACCCTGAACAAGACCCTTTACTTTTATTTTTATTCTAATATAGGTCATTATGATATATTACCACTTAAGATTGCCCCAATGTGAGCTTTTTGTATAAACTATTCAGTACTTTTATAATAACACTGAAATATCCTGAGGGGTTTAGGGAGGTTAAGAGATGGCCCTTACGGCAGGTCTGGACTGTGGTTCTGTAAGTGTAAAAATAGCCATTATTGATGAAAAGGGGGAAGTTCTCCTGACCGTCTATCGCCGGCATAAGGGACATCCCGTGGATGCGGCCATTGAGCTCCTGAGGAAGGTCTCTTCCGATTATCCCGAATTCATGATAGTCTTTACAGGGTCTACCGGGAAACTGATGGCAAGGGCTGCAGGCGCCGCTCATATCAATGAACTTGTGGCCAACTGCACATCCACAAAGAGGTTTTATCCGGATGTCAATACCATTATTGAGATGGGGGGAGAGGATTCAAAGCTTATTATCCTCGAAGGCAATGCAATAAAAGATTTTTCACTGAATTCGGTCTGTGCGGCAGGTACCGGCTCTTTCCTTGACCAGCAGGCAGAGAGGCTGAGGTTAAGTATAGAGGAATTCAGCGAAACTGCATTGAGGTCTAAAAATCCTCCGAGGATTGCAGGGCGTTGCAGCGTCTTTGCCAAATCAGACATGATCCACCTGCAACAGATTGCCACACCCATGGATGATATAGTGGCAGGTCTCTGCTTTGCAGTGGCAAGGAATTTTAAAGGCTCAATCGTAAGGGGCAGACCAGTGCCCCTCAAAATATCCTTTCAGGGAGGGGTTGCACTGAATAAGGGTATGGTAAAGGCATTTAAGGAGGTTTTTGAACTTGAAGAGCTGATAATTCCTGAGCATACGGCCTTCATGGGTGCGATTGGAGCGGCTTTCAAGGCATTGGACGAGGAGAAGGCAACCGCACTGGACTTCAGTAAACTTGAAGAGACTCTCTCCTCTCTCGGACAAAATGCTTCAGGCCACAGGCCACTCATTGTAGAAGGTGACGGGTTCAGAGAGAGGCATCTGGTGACAGAAGCCGGGGGGCAGGAGGCAGAAGGCTGGAGGGAAAAAAGATTACAGGAGAAACAGAAACAGAAAAAAAAGGTTTATCTGGGTATTGATATCGGTTCCATCAGCACAAACCTTGCTCTTATAGATGAAGACGGCAAACTGATCGCAAAGAGGTATCTGATGACGGCAGGAAGACCTATTGAGGCTGTCAGGCAGGGTCTGCTTGAGGTTGGGAAAGAGGTGGGAGATGATGTTGAGATATGCGGCGTTGGCACTACAGGCTCCGGCAGATACATGATTGCAGACTTTGTCGGCGCTGATATCGTAAAAAACGAGATTACAGCACAGGCAACAGCAGCCGTTTTTATAGACCCTGAAGTTGATACAATCTTTGAAATCGGGGGGCAGGATTCAAAATATATATCCCTCCGGGACGGCATAATAGTGGACTTTGAGATGAACAAGGCATGCGCTGCCGGCACAGGCTCATTCCTTGAAGAACAGGCTGAAAAACTGAGTATCTCCATCAAGGGAGAGTTTGCCGACTGTGCCTTTTCATCAACCAATCCTTGCAGGCTCGGTGAGAGGTGCACTGTGTTTATGGAGAATTCCCTTATGGCAAACCTCCAGCGCGGAGCCAGGAAAAACGACCTCCTTGCCGGCCTTGCATACTCCATTGTGGAAAACTACATTAACCGTGTGGTTGCTGGAAGACAGATAGGGGAACATATCTTCTTCCAGGGTGGAACTGCTTTTAACAAAACAGTAGTGGCAGCCTTTGAGAAGTTTACGGGAAGAACCATAACCGTACCGCCAAACCACGATGTAACAGGTGCCATAGGAATGGCCCTGATAGCAAAGAAGCATATGCAGGCTGCAAGAGGCCAGTCCTCAGAGAAGGGTACTTTTCCCCGAACTTCCTTCAAGGGTTTTGACCTTGCAAGCAGGCCCTACCAGCTGAGCTCCTTTGAGTGCAGGAGCTGTGAGAACATGTGTGAGATTAACAAGGTCAAGATCGACGGGGAGGACGGCTTCCTCTTTTACGGCGGCAGGTGTGAAAAGTACGATGTACGAAGAAGGATAAAGACGGAAATACCCGACCTCTTTGCCTTCAGGGAAGAGGAGCTCTGGAAGTCACATACAGAACGCGCTGAAGGGGTAAAGGAATCAGGCACAAGCTTCCGCAGGGGCAGGATAGGAATCCCCTATGTCTTTTACTTTCAGGATTATCTTCCATACTGGAGTACGCTCCTGTGGGAATTAGGCTTTGAAGTGGTGGTCTCACCCAAGACAAACCGGAGAATCGTCAGCCTTGGTCTTGAGACAGTGTTGGCCGAGACATGCTTTCCTGTCAAGGTCTCACATGGACATGTGAGGCATCTGCTTCAGGAGGGCGTGGAAACCCTCTTTATACCGAGCTTTATAAATATGAACTCTGCTGCTGATCCATATGAAAAAGGCCATGCCTGCCCACTTACCCAGAGTTTCCCGTATCAGATACGTGTGGCCTTTGAAAATGCCACTGTTGTCTCGCCTGTTATAAAACTGAAAGAAGGGGAAAACTTTGTTTTTAAGGAGATCAAGAAGACCATGAGGCATTTCGGCATTTCCTCTGGTGAAATCAGAAGGGCGATGAGAAAGGCACAGGAGGCACAGGATGAATTTGTAAAAAACATCAAGGCTCGCGGCAGGGAGGTTCTGTCCACCCTGGACAGACGGGCCGTGGTAGTGGTGGGACGAGCTTATAATGCCTTTGATATGGGGGTAAATCTTGAAATACCGAGAAAACTCGCCTCACTTGATGTACTTTCCCTGCCAATGGATTTCCTCTCTGAAGAGGATATCTATAATGACTGGCCTGATATGTACTGGAGATCCGGTCAGAATATCCTGAAGGCAGCAAGGGTTATTAAGAAAAACAAATTCCTCTATCCTGTCTTTATAGGGAATTTTTCCTGCGGGCCTGATTCCTTTATACAGAAGTTTTTCGAAAAGGAACTTTCAGGAAAACCCTATCTCTACGTTGAGATAGATGAACATAGTGCAGATGCCGGTGCAATCACAAGATGCGAGGCATTTCTCGACAGTATTGATGCACAGATTTCCGCGGGGAAAACAGAGTACAGAGAGACCCGGATACCGCAGAAGGTGGAGTTTTCCGTAAAAAAATCCTCGGGGAAACAGCGGACTGTTTATCTGCCGAGGATGTCCGATCACGCCTTTGCCCTGAAGGCGGCATTTGAGCATTGCGGCATACCTGCCGAAGTGCTCCCCGAGACTGATGCTGGGGCGCTCGAATTCGGCAGGAGGTATGTATCCGGAAAGGAGTGTTATCCCTGTACAGTCACAACCGGG
>BDTQ01000137.1 GCA_002898135.1 bacterium BMS3Bbin07 | reverse complement strand
ACTTCTGGGTCTGATTGACACAAAACTACCGCTGGCAAGCTGACAGGCCGGCAGGCCGGCAGCTATCCGGCCTATCTGACCTATCCGTCCTATCCGTCCTATCTGACTTGCTGACTTGCTGACAGCCCCTTCTGAAAAATGCGTTGTTTGGAGTATAATAAACGACCATGATTCCACCTGAAAAACAGATTGATACAATAAAAAGAGGCACTGTAGAGATCATCAAGGAAGAAGAGCTCCTCAGGAAACTGGGAGAGGGAAGGCCCCTGAGGATCAAGGCGGGATTTGATCCTACAGCCCCGGACATACACCTTGGCCACACGGTTCTCCTTGAGAAGATGCGGCAGTTACAGGAACTGGGGCATGAGGTAATATTCCTCATCGGGGACTTTACCGGGATGATCGGCGACCCCTCGGGCAAATCCGAGACAAGAAAACCCCTGACAGAAAAAGAGGTCCTGAAAAACGCAGAGACCTACAAGGAACAGGTATATAAAATCCTGGACCCTGAAAAAACACGGATAAGATTTAACAGCGAGTGGTTTTCAAAGATGAATGCCCTGGAGATTGTACGCCTCGGCGCAATGCAGACAGTGGCGAGAATGCTTGAAAGGGATGATTTTAAAAAGAGGTTTGAGTCTCAGCAGGACATAACCATTCTTGAGTTTTACTACCCCCTGTTTCAGGCGTATGATTCCGTGTTTTTAAAGGCGGATATTGAATTGGGCGGGACCGACCAGCGGTTCAACCTACTTCTGGGACGGACTTTTCAGAAAAAATCGGGCATGGAAGAGCAGGTAGTTATTATGATGCCGCTGCTGGAAGGCACAGACGGTGTTCAGAAAATGTCAAAAAGCCTCGGCAATTACATAGGGATATCCGAGCCACCGAAGGAGATGTACGGCAAGCTGCTGTCAATTACTGACGAGTTGATGATCAAATACTATGAATTACTGAGCCATATCGGCATAGAAGAGTTTGAGGCACTGAAAAGGGGCATCAAAGACGGCACGGTTCATCCAAAGAAGGCAAAGGAGGCCCTTGCGCTGGAGATAGTTGGACGTTACTGGGGCATGGATGCGGCCCTCAGGGCACAGGAGGAGTTTGAGAGGGTTTTTAAGGAAAAACAGTTGCCGGATGATATCCCGGAGATTGCGATAACCTGGAACAATGAGGATATATGGCTGCCGCAGGTACTGAGAGATGGAGGTCTCTGCAAGAGCACCGGTGAGGCCATGAGGCTTATAAAGCAGGGCGGAGTATGGGTAAACGACCGTCGTGTTGCTGACCCCCGGGAAAAGTTACCTGAGGGTGAATACATAATAAAGGTTGGGAAGAGGCGTTTTCTGAAGATTAAACCGGTATAAGGGATATTTCTTTTATTAGTGAGCCTCCGTGTTTGTTCGTAGCTGAAGCGTTATGACAATGACTGATCCAACAGAAACTATCCTCAGACTCCTGCTTGGTGCCGTACTCGGCGGCATTATCGGATTTGAACGCCAGAGTCATGGCAGGCCTGCAGGTTTCAGGACCCACCTTATTGTGAGCCTCGCCTCTGTATTGATAATGATTGTCTCCGATGATTTCTATCGCATGAGCACACTCAACCCCGAGATAATAAGGATTGACCCTGCAAGAATAGCAGCAGGTGCTATTACAGGGGTCGGATTTCTTGGTGCAGGGGTTATAATCAAGTCGGGATTGAGCATTCAGGGGCTGACAACGGCTGCCTGTCTGTGGATTGTCTCGGTTATAGGGCTTGCCGTAGGGAGCGGTCTTTATGTCCCGGCATTGACTGCATTCCTTATTACTTTTTTCTCACTATGGACCCTGAGGAGGGTCGAGGTAAAGGTTCCAAGACTGACCTACAAAATCCTTACCCTGACTACCGAGCCCAAAGCAAAGGAGGAAGATGTTGTTAAAGTCATTAAGGAGGCCGGTGCCAATATTGCAAATATAGACTACGAAATGGACAGGGCTAAAAACGAAACAACCTATCATCTATCAATAACATTTAAAAACAAAAAGGTCATTTCAGCCATCCTGGAGAGGATGTCTGAATTGTCCTATATAAAGAGGTTTTACCTCAGGGGATAAATATTATATGGATATTAACAAATTTAAAGAGGCACTCTGGTCCGAGGTTAAACATGTACTGCTCGACATGGACGGTACCCTCCTGGACAGATACTTTGATGACTATTTCTGGGAACACCTTGTGCCTGAAAAATATGCAGAAAAACACAATATCACCTTTGGCAGGGCAAAGGAGGAACTGTTAAGGAAATACAAGGTCCACGAGGGCACGCTTAACTGGACGGATATTGATTTCTGGTCAAGGGAGCTCGACCTCGACATCCCTGCGCTTAAGGAGCAGATAAGACACCTGATAGAGGTACACCCCCATGTTGAGGATTTTCTCAGGGAGCTGAAAAGTGCCGACAAAAAGGTCATACTTGCAACAAACGCCCACTACAAGACCCTTAAGATAAAACTGAGAAAGACCGAAATTGGCGGATACTTTGACAAGGTCATTACCTCTTCAGAAATTGGTTGTCCCAAAGAGGATATCGAATTCTGGAAGAGGACAGAAAAAATATTGCGTTTTGACAGGGAAAAAACTGTTTTTATTGATGACGTTATGGAAAACCTTGAGGCGGCCAGGGAGTTTGGTATCAGATATATTGTACTGAAGACAATGGCAAGCTCAAAGGATAAGGAGGCAGGGGATAATGGCAACTTCCTTGCTGTCGGAGATTTCAGGGAACTCCTGCCGTAGGGCAACGTATAACTACAGGAATTTCATGATTCCTGCCGCATCTTTTTCTTGACATAAGTGCCTTTAAAAATTTATACTTCATATCCGTAAACTAATCTGCAAACTAAAAAGAATAACAAGGGGAAAAACAGATGGGAGGAGCATACACAACATATCGTCCTCACAGGATCAAAAGAAAGAGGTCTCTCGGCTTTCTCATAAAGATGAGAACAAAAAATGGTCGGAAGGTTGTAAAGAGAAGAAGGGCAAAAGGCCGCAAAAAATTGACCGTCTGAGAAAAAAGAAGGATTTTCAGAAAGCTTTCAGTTCCGGACGAAAAATTATCTCAAAATACACTATCCTCTACGCCCTTCCAAATAACCTGAACAGTATCAGATTAGGTCTGGCCGTAAGCAAAAGGATAGGAAACGCTGTTGTCAGAAACAGGACAAAGAGGCTGCTCAGAGAAGCAATGAGGCAAGCCCTCTGCCTGGTCTTAAAGGAAGAAGGATTCTCAAAGATACACGGCTATGACATTGTACTTGTTCCCAGGCAGCGATGCGTTACCGCAAAGTCATCTGAGATAGTGCCGGACCTGACTGAGAAGCTAAAAACCGTTTGAAATGAAAAGTCCGATCATTTTACTTATAAAAAGCTATAAAGTGTTGCTCTCACCGGTCTTGCCACAGAGCTGCAGATTTGTTCCAACCTGTTCCGAGTATTCAATCGAAGCAATTAAGAAGTATGGTACTTTAAGAGGCAGCGTTATGTCTGCAAAAAGAATATTAAAATGCCACCCTTTCCACCCAGGTGGATATGACCCGGTGAAATAGGTAACTATGGAAGAAAATTTCGACAAGAGAACTTTAGTTGCGATTGTGCTTGCCCTC
>BDTQ01000136.1 GCA_002898135.1 bacterium BMS3Bbin07 | reverse complement strand
CGCTGTGTGTAGGGACACCGGGGCAGGGCGGTGTACGTAATCTTTCTGCCGGTCTGTACGGCAAGGCTTGCGAGGTCCAATTCGAATACCCCTACTTCGGATTTTATATTTTTGAGGTCAAGTACGTTTTTTATCTCTGGTGAGAGGCAGCCTACATAACCGGTCTTCTTGTCTCCAGCATAAATATCTGCTGACTTGCCTGGATGCAGAAAAGGCTCTGTTGTTAAGGAAAAGGTGCAGGATCTAATCCGGTTTGACTGGAATATCTTCTCGATAACTCCCTTTAGTATATAGTAGACTTCAACTCTATACTCCCAAAGCTTCTGCCCGTGCTGGTAAAGATAGATTGCTCCAAGGACGGGTTTTTCACAGGGCAGCTTTCCCCCCTTGTTTATGAAGACCCTTGAGACCTCAAAGAGCTTTATATCGCGGATTCCCTGGTTCAGGTTGTGAATGAGGTTTTCAACAAGGGAAGGCAGAAGAAATGTCCTCAAGGAAGGATTCTCTTTCCTGAGGGGGTTTATCAGGGTTACGGTCTTTCTTCTCTCATCAGTCTCAGAGATATTCAATGTATCAAGCAATCGGGGGTTCATAAAGCTGAAGTTGATTGCCTCATTAAAGCCTGATGTTCTTGCGATTGTTTTTATTTTGTTTAGTCTGCTTTTTTGTTCAGTCCGCTTAACCAGGGAATCAGGAGAAACCTGTCCAATCGGTGCCAAAGGTATTTGTTCCGGTATCTTTTCATACCCATAATGCCTTCCAACTTCCTCTATGAGGTCTGTTTCATCCTTAATATCGACCCGGTAAGATGGAACGGTCAGCAGGACGTCGCTCTCACGTGTGGAATTAATGGAGAAGCCAAGCAGATCAAGGATTTTCAGGACGTCCGGTTGAGGAACGTCGATTCCCAAAATGCGGGTTATCCTGCTGTATCGAAGCCTTATCTCCGCTTTTTTCAGTTTTGCCGGATAGATATCGATCTTTTTCGATACAACGCCTTCACAAAGGTTTTTTATAAGGTACGCAGCCCTGTCCAGGGCAACAGATAACCCTTCAATGTCAGTACCTCTTTCAAACCTGAATGAAGCCTCTGTCTTTAGTCCAAGCAATCTTGATGTCCGTCTGATGGATTCAGGTTTAAAGTATGCACTTTCAAGAAAAATATTTGTAGTCTCCCCAGACACCTCTGTCTCCAGCCCACCCATAATACCTGCTATGGCAACCGGCCTTTCAGCATCCCGGATCAGCAGTCCTTCCTCAGGTATGGTCCTTTCAGTGTTGTCAAGAGTTTTGAACTGAAGTGTTTCTCCTGCGGTATTGACCCTGATGATCTTTCCCCGGAGTTTGTCGAGATCAAAGGCGTGCAGGGGATGGCCGAGTTCCATGAGGACGTAATTTGTAATATCCACTATAATATTTACAGGGCGTATGCCTGAGAGTTCAAGCCTCTTCTTTATCCAGTCAGGAGACTCCCCTGTCCTGATACCCTTAATAATCCTTCCTGTATAGCGGTTGCAGAAAGGAGAATCAATAATAACCTGAAAATCTTCTTCGAATTCATCCGTTATATCATAATCAGGAAGTTTCAGTGTCCTTCCTGTTGCTGCTCTCAATTCCCTGGCAATGCCGATGACACTCAGACAATCAGGTCTGTTGGGTGTTATGTTAACCTCAAATACGGCATCTCCATCCGATGTTTCTTCGCCCTCTACTTCAAGCCCTATCATGGTAAGCATATCAGAGATATCTTTGGTGCTCTCCTTGATGTCAATAAAATCCTTCAACCATTCAACCGGTAAAAGCATGGGATCTCCTTATTATCAAAATTCATCTCTCCTGATAGCATCAGCAACCTTGACTACACGTGCCATCTCTCTAACGTCGTGAACCCTTACTATATTGGCGCCCTTCATAACAGATATGGCTACAGCCGCAGCAGTGCCTTCCAGCCTTTCCGAAGCCGGGGCATTGTTGAGAATCCTGCCGATAAATGATTTCCTCGATGCCCCTATAAGTATAGGCCGGCAGAGAGGTGAGAGTCTGTCGAGGTTACTTATAATCTGAAGGTTATGTTCAAGTGTCTTGCCGAAACCTATTCCCGGGTCTATGACAATCCTCTCTTTTGCAATGCCACTCTCTGTGGCTATATTGATGCCCTCTTTCAGATAATCCGTAATCTCTGAAAAGAGGTCGGTATATACCGGATTCACCTGCATGTTCCGAGGGGTCCCCTTTATGTGCATCAGCACAAGGGCAACATCATATTGTGAAATGGTAGGGGCCATTTCAGGGTCAAACCTCAGGCCGCTTATATCATTAACCATGGCAGCCCCGGCCTCAATAGCCCTCCTTGCCACCCCCGACTTATATGTATCAATAGATACTGGTATCCTGAGTCTTCCTGCTATCGCTTCAATAACAGGTATTGTTCTTTGTAATTCTTCCTCAAGAGATACCGGCTTAGAACCGGGCCTCGTGGATTCGCCGCCGATATCGATTATGTCAGCCCCTTCAGCTTCCATACGGAGCGCCCTCTCTATGGCGTTGCCACCATTCAGGAAGAGACCGCCATTCGAGAAGGAATCAGGAGTGACGTTCAGTATCCCCATCACATAAGTCTTTTGGGTAAAATCAAGGGAGAAGTTGCGGAAGGATAACCTCAAGCCTCTACTGTCCTCTCCCGTTTCACCTCTTCTATGAGGGCATCTATTTCCTTGGAATCAAGGGTCTCTTTTTCAAGGAGTAACTTGGCAAGGGCCTCAAGAAGATCCGAGTTTTCCGTAAGGAGATTCTTGGCACTGCGGTACGCCTCCTTGACAATGCTCTTTATCTCTTCATCTATCTCTTCAGCGGTCTTTTCACTGTAATCCTTGCTTTTGGATATCTCTTTACCGAGGAAGATGTGCTCTTCCTTTTTTCCAAAGGTGAGGGGGCCGAGTTTTTCGCTCATACCCCATTCGCACACCATCTTCCTGACGAGTTCAGTTGCCCTTTCCAGGTCGTTACCCGCCCCGGTAGTCAGATGTTTTAGTGCGACCTCTTCAGCTGCCCGGCCGCCAAGCAGGACCCTGAGTGTCTTCAGGAGATACTCCCTGGAATAGGTATATCTGTCATCAAGGGGCAATTGCTGTGTTATCCCAAGCGCCCTTCCCCTCGGGATTATGCTGACCTTGTGTATAGGGTCTGTGCCGGGTATGAGCTTTGCGACAAGTGTATGACCTGCCTCGTGGTAAGCAGTATTTTTCTTCTCTTCATCACTGATAATCATACTCCTCCGTTCAACACCCATCAGTACCTTGTCCTTGGCCTCGTCAAAATCTTCCATTTCAACCACATCCTTTGACCTTCTTGCAGCAAGCAGGGCAGCCTCATTTACGAGGTTGGCAAGATCTGCACCAGTAAAGCCCGGGGTTGACCTTGCAATAACCTCAAGCTCGACATTTTCTGCCAAAGGTATCTTTTTGACATGTACCTTCAGTATCTCAAGCCTGCCCTTTACATCCGGTGTGGAGACCACAACCTGGCGGTCGAACCTTCCTGGCCGCATAAGGGCAGGGTCCAGGACGTCGGGCCTGTTTGTAGCTGCTACGACTATAATCCCTTCATTCCCCTCAAAGCCATCCATTTCTACAAGGAGCTGATTGAGTGTCTGCTCCCTCTCATCGTGTCCACCGCCAAGCCCTGCGCCTCTATGACGGCCGACAGCGTCTATTTCATCTATAAATATGATACAGGGCGCACTCTTTTTTGCCTGCCCAAAGAGGTCTCTGACCCTTGAAGCGCCGACACCCACAAACATTTCAACAAATTCCGAGCCTGATATGGAGTAGAAGGGGACCTCAGCCTCTCCTGCAATGGCCTTTGCAAGAAGGGTCTTGCCGGTGCCGGGAGAGCCGATAAGCAATACCCCCTTGGGAATTTTTCCTCCAAGCCTTGTCATTTTCTGAGGGTCTTTCAGATACTCGATAATCTCCTGTACTTCTGTCTTTGCCTCTTCTATTCCGGCAATATCCTGAAACGTGACCTTGCCTGACTTGTCGGAGACGAGTTTGGCCTTGGCCTTTCCAAAAGAAAGTGCCTTGTTTCCGCCCATCTGCATCTGCCGCATAAAGAATATCCATATGAGGGCGAGAAATATTATAGGACCCCACGAAAAGAAGAAGGTTACATACCATGGATTCTGTGCCGGTGGTTTGACCACTATATTTACATTTTTGTTTCTTAGTTCATTGATGAAGTCAGGGTACTTTTCCACATAGGTTTTAAACTTTGTTCCATCCTTGAGAGTTCCCGTTACCTCATTCTCTTTTATGGATATCTCATCTACCTGGCCTGAGTCCACCCTGGATATAAAGTCTGAAAAGGTCAGCTCGTTGTATGTTTTCCTGGGCGTGCTGATAAGGTCAAAGAGGAGGATCATAAGCGCACCTATGAGTAACCATATGAAAATACTTCTATAAATATTCAAATTAACCTCCGTTGTTTTAAGACAGGTAAGACCCGTCCATGATCGGTGAACAGGCCCAGGGCCGGAGAGTATAATAGCAGCGGACCTCAGAGCCGTAAAGTATTACTGTAATTTTACCATATCTCAAGGGGTTTTTACATCAGGCCGCATCAGCGAAAAATAGATGCGGAACGGTTGTCTGAATTAAATTGAGTGTTTCCTCAGTATCTCTCTATTGTATATGGCTATAACATCACCTCTTCTGAGCATACCTATAACCTTTTTATGGTTGTCAGGTGCAACCACCGGTATTTCCTCTATATCCATGAGGGCGAAATTTTTCATGGCTGTGGTCAGATTATCCTCAGGGGTAAGGACAAGGACGTCTTCTGTTGCAAGCTCACCGACTGTGACTATTTCCTTGATATAATCCTCAAACAATACCCTCCTCATATCCTGAAGAGAGATGATTCCCAACATATCCCCATTTGAATCCACAACAGGATAATAGAATCCGCCGCCGCCGTTTATTACAAGTTCTAAAAATTCCTTCAGGTTTACCTTGTCTCTCACAGGGGTAAAATCCCGCCTCATCACATCCCTGACCTTTATAGAGCTTAAAAGGGTTACTTCCCTGCCCGCATGGATATTGATTCCCCGTTTTGAGAGTTCGAATGTGTCAATAGATTCACTGAATAACCGGTGTGCAACAAAGGTCCCTATTGTTGTGGCAAACATTGTGGGGATAATAATCTTGTAGTTTCCGGTCATCTCAAATAAAAGGAACATTCCTGTAAGAGGGGCATGTGTAACAGCGGCGAGAAAGGATCCCACACCAACCATGGCATAGGCCCCGGGGGATGATGTGTAACCGGGGAACAGGTAGTTGACAACTATGCCGAAGGCACCGCCTGTCATGGCGCCGATAAAGAGTGCAGGGGCAAATACCCCGCCTGCGCCACCTGAGCCAAGGGTGATTGATGTAGCCAGTATCTTCAGGAAGATGAGGAGGAACATTATTGAGAAGACCATGTTCCCCTTGAGGGCTCCTTCAATGTATTCATAACCGTCACCCATTGTCTGTGGTAAAAATATACCTATTACCCCAACCATAAAAGCGCCCACAACAGGTTTTAAATATGGGTTTATATTTGCACTCTCAAATCTGTCCTTTACCTTGTAGAAGAACTTTGTATAGAGTACGGCCACAGGGCCTATAAAGAGTCCCATAATGAGATAAAGAGGTGTCTCCAATAGTCCTTCCAGCTCATACTGCGGGACAATAAAGGCAGGGTTTGAGCCATAGTATATTCTGGATATAACGGTTGCTATCCCGGATGAGATTACGATTACCCCGAAAGAGGTGAGTTCGAAATTTCCAAGGAGTACAATCTCTGTGGCAAACATAACCCCTGCTATAGGTGCATTGAATGTGGCGGCTATTCCTCCGGCAGCCCCGGCAGCAATCAGGAGCTTCATGCGGTTGCCGGAGACCTTGAAGAACTGACCTGTTAGAGAACCAAGCCCCCCGCCTATCTGGGCAATAGGGCCTTCCACTCCTGCCGAGCCGCCTGAGCCTATTGTGAGAGCGGGGGCG
>BDTQ01000135.1 GCA_002898135.1 bacterium BMS3Bbin07 | reverse complement strand
CAGACGTCTTACGAAACGGGCTTCGTAACCGTGAGACGTCACCGCCAGTTAGTCTCCATGAAAATGATATTGACAGTTTTTACCCGTTACTGCTTAAATATACAACATGATTGACAAGACTGAAAAGATATGGATGGATGGAGAGCTGGTTGCATGGGATGACGCAAAGGTTCACGTCCTTACTCATACAATGCATTACGGCCTTGGTATCTTTGAGGGAATAAGGTGTTATGAGACTTCAGAGGGGCCTGCCATATTCAGGCTTAAGGAGCACGTTGACAGGCTATTTAAATCAGCGAAAATATTTCTCCTCGATATCCCTTACACAAAAGAGCAGATCGAGGAGGCCATTATAAAGACCGTGGATGTCAATGGAATGAAAGAGTGTTATATAAGACCCCTTGTTTATATCGGATATGGAGCCATGGGGCTTTATCCCAAGGGTAATCCTGTCAGGGTCTCTATTGCTGTATGGCCATGGGGTACTTATCTGGGGGATGAAGGCCTGGAAAAGGGTATAAGGGTGAAGACATCTTCTTTTATAAGAAATCATGTTAATTCAAATATGTCGCACGGCAAGGTATGTGGTTATTACGTTAACTCTCAACTGGCAAAGAAAGAGGCTATCTCATGTGGCTATGACGAGGCCCTTTTGCTTGATACCGAAGGTTTTGTCTCAGAGGGCAGCGGTGAAAATATATTTATTGCAAGGGGTGGCCGTCTAAAGACCACCCCCCTTACTTCCATTCTTGAGGGGATCACACGGGACAGCATGATAACCATTGCCGGAGACGAGGGTATCGGGATTGTTGAGGAGCGTTTTACAAGGGATGAGGTTTATGTTTCCGACGAAGCCTTTTTTACAGGAACGGCTGCAGAAGTAACCCCGATAAGGGAACTCGATGGAAGGCCTGTAGGTGACGGCAAGCCCGGAGGAATCACAAGGAGACTTCAGGATATATTCTTCGGTATTGTAAGGGGAGAGAATAAAAGATACAAGGAGTGGTTAACCCCAATTTAAGGACATAGGAGTTTTTAAAAACAAAAGAGGGCTCCTGAATCAGGAGCCCTCTTTTGTTTTTGGTTTAATCATAGTGTGGTCTTATTGCTACTTTTTGTGGCATTTCATACAACCGGTCTTTGCATTAAATGCAATCTTGCCGTCATGGCAGGTTCCGCAGAACTTTCCGGCATAAATGTCTTTCATGGTTACCTTGTCTGCACCCTTTTTCATCTTGAAGATCTTCGGATGGCAGTCAGTACATTTCTTGCCGGCATCAGCATGTATTTTGCCGGAAAAAACAACCTTTCCCATCGGACTTTTAGTAAACTCAACCGTCTTGCCGGGGGGGACAGCCATGGAAGTTCCAATAAAGGATAGTGCAAAAGTCAGAATGATCGCTAACATAAGTAGTTTCTTCACCTAATTTCACCTCCTTTCATTAAATTATTTATTCACCGGCATGATTTATACAAAATCCATGCCAGGCAGTAAAGAATGACAAGACATTTTTAGTGAGGATTGATGTAAGCCTGAATGGCTCCATGCTTATAACTGAGCTGTTAATCATGTTATGATGTTTGGAAAGATTAATATACATAGAGTAAACTCCTTTACCTTTTGCCGATTGAAATATACACAAAAAAAACAGAATATGTCAAGTGGTAACTTTAGGGTGGTATCCCGGGATTGTCCCGGGAGTTTAACTCCGGTGTTTTGCTATAATCATTTGCAGTAAATGTAACGATTATAGCGGTTATGAGCTTTTAAGCTGCCTGAAGGCAGGGGGGACGATGAAGGGATTTCTGATTGGTGCTGCACACAGCGGTGCAGGCAAGACCACAGTGTCAATTGGAGTGATGGCCGCCCTGATGAAGAGGGGGCTAAGGGTGCAGCCCTTTAAAGTGGGGCCGGACTTTATAGATCCGGGACTTCATGGCCTTGTTAGCTGCACTCAATCCTGCAACCTTGATATCTGGATGGCTGGAGGCGATTATGTCAGGGACCTCTTTGCCAGGAAATGTACGGATAGGGATGTTGCCGTTGTAGAGGGGGTGATGGGACTTTATGATGGTGGCTCAAGTTCTTCTGCTGCGGTTTCAGAGGCCCTTGGGCTTCCTGTTATATTGCTCGTTGATGCCCGTTCAATGGCTGAGTCAGCAGGGGCTGTGGTGAGAGGTTTCCGGGATTATCAGCAGGGCCTCAGGATTGCAGGGGTTATTTTCAACAGGGTAGCCAGCCAGAGGCACAGGGAGCTGGTAATGAGAGGAATGGAGAGTGTGACAGGCGTAGAGATAATCGGGTTTCTCCCCTCTGAGGAAGCGATAGCAATTCCACAGAGGCACCTGGGGCTTTATACTGCAGACGAGATTCCGCTGAAAAAATCAGAGATAGAGAGGCTTGCAGCTTTCATTGAAGGAAATCTGGACCTGGATAAACTTCTCACCCTGACTGACTATAAAATACCTGAAACTGACATGAGTAACATAGAGGTAAAAAAATCACTCAATGCTATGAGGATAGCCATTGCAAGAGACAGGGCGTTTTCTTTTTATTACGAGGATTTTCTGGAGACCCTCAGGGCCCAGGGGGCTGAGCTTGTCTTCTTCAGTCCACTCAGAGACAAGGCGCTCCCGGAGGGGATTAATATACTCTGTCTTGGAGGTGGATATCCTGAACTATATGCCGAGAGGCTTTCAGGGAACTCCTTGATGATAGAGGCCGTAAGGCAGTGGTGCCTTTCCGGTGGGAGTACCTATGCCGAGTGTGGAGGTTTTATGTACCTTACAGAGGGTATCCGTGATTTTGAGGATAATTTTT
>BDTQ01000134.1 GCA_002898135.1 bacterium BMS3Bbin07 | reverse complement strand
AGCTTTGTAATGTATCTTGGAGCTAACCTCCTCAGTTACGGGGTAGCAGATGCAGTTAAGAGGTTCAGAAAGGAACAGACAGATGCCCTTATATTTCTTAAGGAAGTGGAGAACCCCAAACAATTCGGAGTAGCTGAACTCAGTGCAGACGGAGGCATAAAGAGGCTGATAGAAAAACCATCAAACCCTCCTTCCAACCTTGCCCTTGTCGGTGTATACATATTTACTGAAAAGATACATGAGGCCATAGCCAGAACCAAGCCATCCGACAGGGGAGAGCTTGAGATAACGGATGCCATTCAGGAGCTTATACGTATGGGGCGTCCCGTCAAAAGCGAGATACTCAACGGCTGGTGGCTTGATACCGGCAAAAAGGATGACCTGCTTCAGGCAAACTCCATAGTCCTTGATGAATACATAAAGCGCTCCATAAAGGGTAAGGTTGACGCCAAATCCCAGATAGCCGGCAGGGTTGATATCTCTGAAGGCACTGTCGTAAAAAACTCCAGAATCAGGGGACCCGTACGGATAGGGAAGAAGAGTATAATCGAAAACTCCTTTATCGGGCCCTTTTCAAGCATTGGAGACGGAGTAAGGATATCTAATTCGGTCATAGAACATTCCGTTATCCTTAATGATTCAATTCTGGAAGGAATCGAGAGGCTTGAGGACAGCCTTATCGGAAGGGGCACCAGGGTCCTGCACAGCAACCAAAAGCACAAGGCCCTGAGATTAATGGTTGGTGACGATTCAACAATAGAGATATAGCCATGAAATTCGAAGAAGGCTCAATAAAGGATATAATAATAAAACCCCTTAACGTCTTTGCAGACCAGAGGGGATGGCTCACTGAATTATTCAGGAATGACGAGCTGCCAAATGGGTTTCAACCTGCCATGGGTTACGTATCTGTCACACATGCAGGTGTGGTAAGGGGACCGCATGAACATACCTGGCAGACAGACTACTTCTGCTTCCTTGGACAATTCTCCCTTTACTTGTGGGACAACAGAAAAGACTCTCCAACATATTTGAGGAAAATGATAATCGAAGAGGCCCGAAACAAGGTGATTATCGTTCCACCGGGTGTGGTACATGCCTACAGGAATACGGCAGATGAAGACGGCCTTGTCCTCAATTTCCCCGACAAGCTCTATGCAGGCCGGGGAAAGAAGGAGAAAGTTGATGAGACAAGATATGAAAATGATCCTGAAAGTCCTTTTCAGGTATGGGGTGTGAAATGAAGATTTTTGTGACAGGCGGATGCGGATTTATCGGCTCCAACTTCATCAGATACATTTTAAAAAAATATCCGGATTATGAAGTGGTAAACCTTGATGCCCTCACCTACGCAGGAAACAGGGAAAACCTGAGGGATATTGAAGCAGACCAGATGTATCAATTCATCCATGGAAGGATAGAAGATACCAAAACTGTTTCAGATGCACTGAAAGGCACTGACATGGTCGTTAATTTTGCAGCAGAAAGCCATGTGGACCGCTCCATCATTGACACCCAGCCCTTCCTCATGACCAACATAGTCGGCCTTCAGGCACTTATTGACAGTGTCAGAAGAGCAGGCATACGGAAATTCATCCATCTCTCCACTGACGAGGTATACGGCAGTTTAGAGACAGACGACGGCTGCTTTACCGAGGAGACCCCCCTTGCTCCAAACTCCCCCTATTCCGCCTCAAAAGCTGCCGGAGACCTCCTTATCCGCGCCTGCATCAAGACTTACGGCTTACCTGCCGTCATAGTCAGGCCATCAAATAATTACGGTCCCTTTCAGTACCCGGAAAAACTGATTCCACTCATGGTCACCAACCTGATGGATAAAAGACCGGTGCCTGTATATGGAAAAGGTGAAAACATCAGGGACTGGCTTTTTGTAGAGGATACCTGCACGGCCATTGATACGATTATGCACAGGGGAAGGCCCGGAGAGGTATACAATGTAGGCGGTGGAAGTGAGAAAAGAAATATTGATGTAGTAAAAAAGGTGCTGTCTCTTATGGAGATGGGGCAGGAAAATATAGAATTCGTTCCTGACAGGCCGGGACACGATTACCGTTATGCCATTGACTACTCAAAATTAAAAAGAGAACTCGGATGGACTCCTGAGGTTGATTTCGACACCGGCATTGAAAAGACAATTACGTGGTACAGGGAGAACCAGTGGTGGTGGAGACCGCTTAAAGAGAGGCTTTCAGGTGAAAGCAAGGGGTTCTGGAGTGGTCAGGGATGAGAGTACTGGTCACCGGTGCAAACGGGATGCTTGGAAAAGACCTCATAGCCGTACTTGAAGACGGTTACGAGGTCATCCCCCTTGACCTCGAAGGACTTGATATAACAGACAGGGAAGCAACACATTATACCATCTTCTCTCTCAGGCCGGACATTGTGGTAAACTGTGCAGCCTACACAAACGTGGACATGGCAGAGGATGAAAAGGAGACGGCCTTCAGGGTTAACGGCCTTGGGGTACAGAATCTTGCCATTACCTGTAATGAACTGAAGATCAGGCTCTGTCATATAAGCACGGACTATGTTTTTGACGGCACAAGCACAAGACCATATACACCCCTTGACAACACATCAGCCGTAAACGCCTACGGTGAGACCAAACTTGCCGGAGAACGGTACATCCAGTGGCTGATGCACGAGTTCTATATAATCAGGACAAGCTGGCTCTACGGCGAACACGGCAATAATTTTATCAGGACAATGCTGCGGCTATCCGGTGAAAGAGACGAGATAAAAGTGGTTTCCGACCAGAAAGGCTCACCCACCTGGACCGTAACCCTCTCGGAAGGTATCAGGAAGGTTATTGAATCCGAGGTCTTTGGAATACATCATATAACCGACAGGACAGCCGGAGGTATCAACTGGCACGAATTTGCCACAGAGATAATAAGGCTCTCAGGTGCTTCTGTAAAGGTTATACCCATATCAACAGATGAATACCCGACCCGTGCAAAACGGCCCTCATATTCAGTCCTTGATACTTTTCACACAGAAGTCTCCACAGGCTTCAGCCCGCCGGACTGGAAGACGTCACTCGAAAAATTCATTCACACCCTTAAAAACCAGTCAGATGTTTCCTCTTCCTGATAAACCAGATACTCAAACCCCTCAGTGTCCCGCAGCCTGAAGTAACGCCGCCTCTTTCCTGTATTAAAATCCTCAGTCACCCACTTCTCCATAACCTCCACT
>BDTQ01000133.1 GCA_002898135.1 bacterium BMS3Bbin07 | reverse complement strand
ATAACCACCTATCCTGTCTATCACATCTTTTCTGATTATTGCCCCGGCTCCTATAAACCCTATCCAGTCCTGCAAATGCGTGCGTCCACCCGTTGTAAACGCACCCCCTATTATCTGACACGCCAATATGCCAATATCCTTGTTCTCCTCCAGAAAAACAACGGCATCCTTCACCCCTTCAACTGGGTGCGAATCATCATCCAGGACGAGAAAATATTTTCCCGTCCCATTGACAAAACCATAATTCCATCCTGCAATACCTATATTCTCAGGTATCTTTATAAGCTTAACCCCGGGGAACTCCTCCCTGACCATCTCTGAGGTTCCATCACCCGAGGCATTATCATTGACTATAATCTCTATCTTCTCTTTTGGATAATCAATGTTACCTGAAAGCTCCTGCAATGTTGTCCTTAGATCATCTTTCCTGTTATAAGCGAGAATATTGACCGTTAATAATGGTAACTCCGTTTCATTCATAAAAAGACTCCTCAAATGTCTTCAAGGCTCTTGAAATAATCTGGTCCATGTTATAATATTTGTATTCTGCCAGCCGTCCAATGAAGGTCACATCTTTTAGTTTTTCCGCTTCTTCCTTGTATTTCATGTAAATACTGCTATTTTCATCATTTGGAACAGGATAGTACGGGTCATTGTCACCGGTCTTGTATTCCTGCGGATACTCATATGCAACTGTTGTCTTTTTGCTTTCTGTATCCAGGAAATGTTTATACTCGGTAATTCTCGTATAATCATAATTTTCGGGATAATTTATTTGTGCTACAGACTGAAAGAACTCCTTATCATACGATTTAAAGTTAAAATCCAGACTCCTGTATGAAAGAGCTCCAAACCTGAAGTCGAAAAACTCATCAATGCAGCCGGTGTATACAAGCTTTTCAAACTTTACAGAGTCTTTAACATCCCTGAAATCCGTATTCAGTTCCACTCTTATACGGGGATTGTCCAGCATCTTTTCTATCACTCCTGTATACCCGTCTTCCGGTATTCCCTGATACTTGTCCTGAAAATATCTGTCATCCCTGCTGATATAAACAGGCACTCTTGCAGTAACAGAGGAATAAAGATTCTCCGGCGTTAAGCCCCACTGTTTTAAAGTATATCCGAGAAAGACCTTCTCATAAATATAATTCGACAGAAACTGCAACTCCTTATCATCGAATTCCTTTAATTTAAGGATCGGAATCTTTACATTATAACCAAAGGTATCAATCAGTTTGGTCTCCAATTTGGAAGCAAGGCCTGGCGGAAAGGCTTTATACAGGGCATTGAGGTTAAAAGGCAACGGTATTTCAAGTCCGTCAACTATTGCCCTGACTTTGTGAAAATACGGATACCACGACGTGAACTGACACAGATAGATCCAGACTTTTTTATCGTTGGTATGAAAAGCATGAGGACCGTATTTATGGATATATATCCCTTCGCCGTCCTTAAAATCATAGATATTACCGGCAATATGGTCTCTTTTTTCCACTATCAGGACCTCTTTTTTCAAAACATTAGCGATCCTTTCAGCCAATACGCAACCTGCCAGACCCGATCCCACTATCAGATACATTTTATCTATTTATCCTTTCCTTCATGAAATCCTCTATTGAGTTTTTGGTGCCAATCCCAGGCAGTCTCTACTATTTTTCGTAATTCAGAGTATTTTGGTTGCCATCCTAAAATCTCATTGGCTTTTCGGGCGCTTCCTACAAGCACTGCAGGGTCCCCAGCCCTTCTCGGTGAAGCAATATCCACAATCTCTCTTCCAGTTACCTCTCTTGCAGTCTCTATTACATCCTTTACTGAAAACCCGCTACCGTTTCCAAGGTTAAAAACATCGCTCTTTCCTCCGTTTAACAGGTACTCAAGGGCCAATATATGTGCATCTGCCAGGTCGGTTACATGTATGTAATCCCTTATACATGTTTTATCGGGCGTATCATAATCCGTTCCAAAGACTTTTATGTTTTCCCTTCGGCCAATAGCTGCATCAAGAACCAGCGGGATAAGATGGGTTTCAGGGTTATGCCATTCGCCAATCTCCTGCTCAGGGTCAGCTCCGGCGGCATTAAAGTATCTCAGGGCAACACTTTTCAATCCGTAGGCATTACTGTAATCAGACAGTATCTTTTCAACCATCAATTTACTCTGTCCATACGGATTTATGGGATTTTGTGGGTGGTCTTCAGTTATGGGCACCTCCACAGGATTGCCATAGGTTGCACAGGTTGATGAAAAAACAAAGCTGTCTACATTAAACTCCTTCATCACCTTTAAAATATTCAAAGTATTGGCAACATTATTTATGTAATATTTCTGCGGATCTTCTACTGATTCTCCAACGTACGCAAATGCTGCAAAATACATAACAGCACTGACAGGATATTCCTTAAAGGCCAGCCTGATCTGTTCGATATCAGACAGGTCTCCCAGGACAAACTCTCCCCACTTGACAAACTCCCTGTGACCATAGACCAAACTATCAAATATCACAGTTTGGTAGCCCCTCTCATTGAGAAGCTTGTTGATATGAGACCCGATATACCCGGCACCACCCGCTATGAGTATCACTCTGTATCACCTGCAATGAGATCCTCAAAATATTTAATGGTCCTCTTTAACCCCTCTTCCATTTGAACAGTGGGTTCCCATTTCAGCTTCTCTTTTGCCAGAGTTATATCAGGTTGCCTCTGTTTCGGGTCATCAGCAGGCAACGATTTAAAACAGATCCTTGATTTTGATCCGGTTAGTTTAATTATTTTTTCTGCAAGCTCAAGTATGGAAAACTCAGCAGGATTGCCCAGATTCACAGGTCCGGTAAAATCATCCGGACTGTTCATTAGTTTCATCAGTCCCCCCACAAGATCATCCACATAGCAGAAGCTCCTCGTCTGGCTTCCGTCACCATAAACTGTCAGGTCCTCTCCCCGTAAAGCCTGCATTATGAAATTACTTACAACACGGCCATCATTAGGATGCATCCTCGGCCCGCTGGTGTTAAATATTCTCGCTACTTTTATTCTGAGATTGTGCTGGCGGTGATAGTCAAAAAAGAGAGTCTCAGCACATCTCTTTCCCTCATCGTAACATGCCCTGTACCCGATGGGATTTACATTTCCCCAATAGGTCTCAGGCTGCGGATGTATTTCAGGGTCTCCATATACTTCACTGGTTGAGGCCTGGAGTATCTTTATCCTGAGCCTCTTTGCAAGTCCAAGCATATTTATAGCACCAATCACAGATGTTTTTGTTGTCTGAACAGGATCAAACTGATAGTGTATCGGCGATGCAGGACAGGCAAGGTTGTAAATCTGATCCACTTCGATATAGAGAGGAAAACATATATCATGACGCAATGTTTCAAAATAAGGGTTATCCATAAGATGAGCAATGTTTGCCTTACGACCAGTATAAAAGTTATCAAGACAGATGACTTCATGACCTTCACTCAGGAGTCTTTCACAAAGATGGGATCCAAGGAAACCAGCACCTCCTGTAACAAGAATACGTTTGACCGAATTATAATGTCTCATTATTTAAGCCTCCAAATATAAAGTCCGGGGGAATACCGGCAGGCACTTAAAAGGTTGCAATCAACACTCCAGATGTTACTGCAATCTGGTATAGAATCTGTGTAATATCCTTAATATTGCGCATCCATGCTATTCTCTCAAGCTTCTCAGGCACAACTATTGTGTCACCTGACTCCACCTGTCCTGCCCCAACATCCCATCTTGAGTATTCACTGTTCCATGAAAGACCCAGGAACCCTCTGCTCACCTTCATTGCAGAGCCATTGGCCTTGAGTATATATACATTACCACCATCGGCATTCTCCGTATAACCACCAGCAAGGGATATATAATACTTGGCATTCCTTCCATTTTCATAAATAAAAGCCGTCTGATTATATACAGAGCCTATTACCTGCACTGTCTGTGGATCCGTAGGAATATATATTGAATCACTGTCTTCGAGCTCTATATCATAAAGTGTTCCTCTGAGTTTATCCGGCAACTCCAACTGGATTGCCACCCTTCCTTTTGCCCTTACTGTTCTGAGCTTTGCAATAAATTGTCTCTTCTGCTCTGTCTCCATTTGCATCAACCTCGCCTCTTTCGAAGAAGCTGCTGTAGCTACCCGTGCCGTCCCCGTACTCAAAAGTTCTCTTTCAAGTCTGTCTATCATCTCTTCAATCTGTTTCTGTTGCAATGCCTCTACCCGCTTTCTTGTAAATACAGCTCCCTTCAGAAATGCCTTGTTAGTAAATCCTCCGGCCCTCTCTATGAGAGATGAAAGTCTCTCGCCTTTTTTGATGGTATATGTGCCCGGAAACCTGACCTCACCCTCGATCACCACTGTCTGGTAAAGCCTCCACTCAGGTATGGCACGAACAAACAGATAGTCGTTCTCCTGCAAGGCAATATTGCTGGCAGGCTCTCCTGCCAAGGCTTTCTGGAGGTTGATTATAATCTTCTCGGTTATCGGTCCTTCACTTGTAATATGTATCCTTGTCAGCTCGGCTTCCCTGTCGTATGCATAATATTTAAGTCCACCCGCCATTGAGATTAAATCTCTGACGGTCATGACAGGGCTGAACCCATAATCGCCTTCTCTCTGCACTGCACCGGCAAGCCTCACAATCCTCTCGTCTTTAACGACCTGAAATATCTTTACCACATCCCCTGCCTGCACTGCAATATCTTTATCCCGTATCTTCTGAATGTCGGATTCAAAGACTACCTGCCGGCTGTTATCAATAATCCGCTCTATTTGCACTCTGCCTTTAAAGGCAACGTCATTTAATCCCCCCGCCATATCTATCAACTGCATGATTGTGGTCTTACCTTTCAGCTCGTATATGGCAGGATTGTTAACACTGCCTGCAATGGCAACAAGGGGTCCAATCGGCTGTATGAATATCACATCCTCCGGCATTAACCTTATATCCCTTGTTTTGTCGCCTTTCAACAGAAAATCATACATATCAAAGCGGACTACTGTCTTACCGTTTCGCTTTACCTGTATATCCCTCATTGTCCCTGTTTTGCCGGGCCCGCCGGCCTCAAACAGTGCATTTATGAGAGTGGAAAAAGAAGATAGCGTATAGGCACCTGGACGCCGGGCATTGCCAACCACATAGACTCTGATGGTTCTCAGTGAACCCATGCTCACATTCATCTCAAAGCCCGTATAATATTTGGAAAACTGCTTATGTAAGAGCCTTCTTAATTCACTGAATTTTAAACCCGAAACACCAAAAGTTCCAATTTTGGGAATGCTTATATTCCCATCTCTGTCTACCACAACATCCCACTGTCCTTCTACCCTCCCCCAGATAGATAACTTTATCTCATCACCGGGGCCGATTACATAACCAGGCCCAACCGGCACATTCCCGACAGGAGCAAATGTTGAAGGGGGTCTGCTGAAAAGGTCATAACCAAACTGCTTGAGATTGGTTGAAACCGTAAGAGAAACCTTTCCCGCAATATAGTCCTCAAACTCTGACGGCTTCTCTGAAGGTTCTTCCTCAGGAAGCACAGGCTCCACCAAACCCTGTTCCCCCTGTTCAGACGACTGCAGGGACTGTTGAGGAGGTTGTTTTTTCTCAATAGTCGATGGTTGTTGTGATGACTGAGGTGCAGGGGATATCGGAATGGTTTGAAACTCCTGAGCAAATAGGGGACCTGCACACACGATGCTGTACAGTAAGGATACGATTATGAAAATATTTTTATATTTCATAAGGTTATTTAATATGTTACTTAAATTATATTTAAAAAGTCAATGGACGAATGCCCTAAAACGATAGGGAAAGCATGTGGAATTAACATGTTGAGAGCTAACATGTTAATATAGTATTTTAAAAAACTACTAATACTATATCAAAAAAAACCGGAGGAACACAAGAATGGAGGCTTACAGATATCAGGAGCTGGCATACCTTATAGTTCCGGTATTCCTGGGAATGGAGTTTTTTATAAGTGCAAGAAACGAAAGAAGAGAAAGGCATGAGGCGCCTCTTGGCTCCTATGTTCTTGATTTCTGCGGATTTCTTTTCACGGCGCTCGTCCCTGCTATTTTTTTCTTTACGATATGGGCAATTGAAACCAGGGCCTTCCCCTTCAGGGAAACAACGCTTGCCCGCCTTGATCGCTACGGCGTAATGTTCATGTTTATGGGGGGCTGGTGGCAGGTTTACATGATAGGGGCACTCAGGGCGGGAAGACTGACAGACAGGAGCAACCCCTTTTATCTCTGGGGACCCTTTATCGGACTGGGAACATTTATATCACTACTTGTACTCTGGGTCTCACCGTGGAACCTGAAGTGGATATCCACGGGATGGTTCATACTTATATCAATCGTATTGCAAGTCATGAATGTAAAACCAAAAAACATTGCGAGGGTTCTCTGGATACTGACAGGAGTGACCTTCTTTCTTGAAAATATATTCTTTCTGTGGATTGAAACCCTTGTTTAGAGTAATAAATGTTTAGTACAATGAAGGTTGATTTCAGTCTCTACCTTATAACGGACAGAAGCCGGATGAAGGCGCCTTTTTATGAGGGAATTGAAGATGCACTTAAAGGGGGCGTGAAGGCCCTTCAGTTAAGGGAAAAGGACCTTCCCGTGCGACAACTGTATGAAATGGCCTGTAAACTGCGGGAGATTACTTCCCGTTATGGAGCACGGCTATTTGTCAATGACAGGCTGGATGTAGCGCTATCAGTTGAGGCAGATGGGCTCCATCTTGCCGGGACGAGTATTCCCCCACGGGCTGTCCGGAAGATTACAGGCGGGAAAATGCTCATCGGCGTATCCGCCCACACCCTTGAGCAGGCCATTGAGGCCGAAAGGGAAGGGGCCGACTTTATAACATTCGGCCCTGTATATGAGACACCGTCAAAGAAAAAATATGGTCCACCCGTGGGTATTGGAAAGCTGAAGGAAGTGGCCGAAAAGGTCTCAATCCCTGTTTTTGGACTTGGGGGAATAAAGATTGAGAGGGTATCGGATGTACTTAAATCAGGTGCACGGGGGGTGGCGCTCATCTCTGCCATCCTGTCATCCGACAATATAGAGAGGGAATCCGCAAGGTTTATCACATCGGTTGAAGGGGTTTTGAGGAAGGCCCCATCCTCCTGCTCACTGCCCTAAAAAGTGAGGGGTAGATTATGCTTGAGATTATGGCTGTAAGGATAAGGGAGCCGTTCATCCCGGGCGTCAGCAGCCCCATCCTAACACCGAGGGTGCCTGCCACAACAATCATTGAAAGCGGGGCGGAAAGGATTAAGGACATTCCCACGGCCTCAAGACTGCCGAGTCCCATGAAACGTGCAAGAAACAGTGGAAAGGCATTGCTCACAAAGACCATCAATGTCAGGAACAGCGAAAAAGAGATACCCTGAAGGGATTTCAGCAGTCCAGGATCAAAGTCAGCGCCCACGCCGATAAAGAAAAACGGAGTAAAAAAACCGAACCCCACGGCATTTATCTTGTCCTCAAACCGTCCCTTGCTCTTAAAGACATAGCTGAATATCAGTCCTGCCATAAAGGAGCCGAGTATCGGCTCAACACCTGAGCCATATGCGATAAGTGCGCCGGCAAAGGCTATGGAGATAACCGCCCTTATGCCCTCTTCAACAGGATCATTGCTCTCCATCACATTCTCGATCCGCTCCGGATGCCACCATGCAATAACGTAAAGTATCCTGAGGAAAACCGCTGCCACACCCAGCAGCAACAGGAGCTTAAGCCCCTCCACTCCCGCCATAACCGTCAGCCCCAGACGGTGATATATATCAATACCCGTTAGCACTATTATGGACAGAAGCTCTCCAGTAAGAGCCACGCCTATTATATCCTGACCAATATCCGTCCTTATCATCCCCGACTCCTTAAGCACGGGGATGATTATCCCGGCAGATACTACAGAGACTGCTATTCCGATATAAAAGGAATAACCCATCTGAATAAATATAAGCGGGGTTAACAGTAGGGACAGAGCCGAGATGAGGACATACCAGAAGAACCTTCCCTGCCTCATAAGACCTCTTATATCAAGCTCCATCCCTGCAATAAACATCAGGTATATAAACCCTATATCCTTCAGCAAAGAAAACCACTCGGGTTTCCTGGATAAAAAAACGCTGAAGAGGACAATGCCATAGATTATCTCCAGGGCTGCAGAAGGGAGCATGAACTTTCTGGAAAAAAAAGGTATAACAGCTGCACCGCCAATAACTACAAACATTATAAGGAGTTGTTCACCCATTTCACTCCATCACTCCATCACTCTATCACTCCATCACTCCATCACTCCACCACTCCATCACTCCATCACTCCATTACTC
>BDTQ01000132.1 GCA_002898135.1 bacterium BMS3Bbin07 | reverse complement strand
GCTTATTTTGTTGAATCAATGGCAGAGGCCGGTGTGAGAATGGGCATTAGCGCCTCTGACGCCCTTGTCCTTACCCTGCAGACAGCATCAGGAACGATAAAGATGCTGAAGCAGGGGCAGACGCCCGCAGAATTAAAACAGATGGTGACTTCTCCGGGCGGAACCACTGCCGAGGGTCTTTACAGACTTGAAAAAAACTCTCTGAAGGCTGCCGTAAAAGAGGCTGTCGAGGCTGCTGCAAGGCGGGCAGAAGAGTTAAGCGGGAGGCAATAGAATGTTTATCCTTGGTAATCTCTTTATAGCAGTGGGTAATATCCTTGATATTCTGCTGGGTATCTATATGTGGGTGATTATTATTTCTGCCCTCATAACCTGGGTTAATCCCGATCCGTACAACCCGATTGTCAGATTCCTCTACAGGGCGACAGAACCTGTCTTAAGCCCCATAAGGAGGAAACTTGGTATATATGGCGGCATGGATTTCTCACCCCTGATAGTGATACTCGGGATTGTTTTTGCCAGATATTTTATTGTAAGGAGTCTGATTGAACTTGGTTATAGACTGAAAGGAGGCATGTTATGAGAATTACCCCCCTTGATATTCAGCAGAAACAGTTTCCCGTTAAGTTCAGGGGATTTGATGTTGAGGAGGTTTTTGCCTTTTTAGAGGTGATCCGCGAGGAGATGGAAGACCTCTTGAGGGAGAACGCCTCATTGAAGGAGCATCACCACAGGTCGGAGGCCCAGCTGCAGGAGTTCAGGGATATGGAGAACACCCTGCGGGAGACACTCATGACTGCCCAGCAGATGGTGGAGGATTACAAGACAAATGCGAGAAAAGAGGCCGAGTTGATATTAAGGGAGGCTGAACTCAAGGCGGATTCCCTTATAAAGGATGCCCAGGAAAGGGTTGTAAAGATACACGAGGATATCGTGGATCTGAAGGGTATAAGGAGGCATTTCAAGGAGGAGCTCAAGAGGTTGATAGAGAGCCACGTCAGGATGCTTGAGTTTGATGAGTTAAGAGAGTCTGAGGAAGACAGTGCTGCGGGGTCATTAGAGAGTGAAATACAGGGCGATTAAGGGAGTCCAGGATATACTGCCTCCTGATGTCTATCTCTGGCAGGAAGTTGAGGCCATGGCACGTCAGGTCTTTTCACCTTTCGGTTACAGGGAGATAAGGACTCCGGTTATGGAGTTTACAGAGGTCTTTACCAGAAGCATCGGGGAGACAACGGATATCGTGGAGAAGGAGATGTATACCTTTAATGACAGGGCCGGCAGGAGTATAACCCTCAGACCTGAAGGTACTGCTCCTGTGGTGAGGGCTTATGTAGAGAACCATCTTTATAGTCTCCCGTCTCCTCAGAAATACTATTATATCGGTCCCATGTTCAGGTATGAAAGGCCTCAGAAGGGGAGGTTCAGACAGTTTCATCAGATAGGTGTTGAGGCCTTTGGTGAAGAGGACCCGCGAATGGATGCCGAGGTGCTTGATATGCTGAGGTGTTTTCTTGAGAGGGTCGGGGTGGATAATCTCAGGTTTGAGATCAATTCCATTGGCTGTGATGAATGCCGTCCCGTCTACAGAAGGGCCCTGGTGGATTTTTTGACCAGCCGGATAGATTCCCTTTGTTCAGACTGTAAGAGGAGATATGAGGTTAACCCCCTCAGGGTGCTTGACTGCAAGGTGAAGGGATGTGAGGAGATAAAGATAAAGGCTCCCGGGATAACGGATTATCTCTGTTCAGGGTGCAGGGAGCATTTTGATTCCCTTCTGGGATACCTTGAGTTGCTCAAAATCCCTTTCAGTGTTAATCCTGCAATGGTTCGGGGACTCGATTACTATACAAGAACAACATTTGAGGTCACCTCCGAATCCCTGGGTGCCCAGAGTGCCGTGGCAGCAGGTGGCAGATACGACAAACTGATCGAGGAGTTTGGCGGCCCGGCTGTTCCGGGGATTGGCTTTGCCATAGGCATGGAACGTCTTGCCACTCTTATCAAGGACCGTCACGGCATTGTGGAACCAGTCCCTGCAGTCTACTTTGCAGCGATTGGGGACGAGGCTGAGAAGGCTGCGTATAAACTTGCCTCCGAGATGCGGACAAGGGGAATCTGGGTGGAGCTGGATTACTCGGGGGCATCCCTGAAGAGCCGGTTCAGAAAGGCTGACAGGCTTAAGGCAACATATGTCTTTATACTCGGGGAGGATGAGTTGTCAAGGGGGCATATACGCTATAAAAGACTTTCCGATGGAGAGCAGGGAGAGATAAATAAAGATGATGTTATGCAGTTTTTCGGGTAATGTGTTTATGAAAGGGACACGGGTGTCTATGATATGAATATTCAGAGCATGACAGGATTTGGACAGGCTGAAGAGAATGGGGTCAGGGTGGAGGTCCGTTCAGTGAACCACAGGTACCTGGATCCCCGTTTCAGGATCCCTGTCTTTATTAATCCTTATGAAATAACCCTCAGAAATATGATAAAAGAGCGGTTTGCAAGGGGGAGGTTTGATGTCACCATAACCCTTACAGACAAGGCGGATGTAAAGCTCAGTATCAACCGGGGGCTTGCCGGAAATCTGTTTCAAGCTTTGAGGGGATTACAGGAAGACCTCGGTCTGAAAGAAGGGCCGTCACTTGACCACCTCTTCTGGTTCAGGGATATCCTCTTCAGGGAAGAGCCTGAATATAACCCTGAAGACCTTATTCGTGTATTCGAGTCAGCCCTTGAGAAGCTTGCCGGGATGAGGCAAAGTGAGGGGGAGCACCTGGTTAAGGATATCCGGACAATGGTTGAGGTACTGGAGGAGCGGCTTGAGTCAGTCAGGGCAGAAGTTGACGGCGCGCTTGAAAAGACTTATGAACGGATAAGGGCGCGTATAGCAGAACTCGTAAAGGAGACAGCTATAGATGATACAAGGCTGTTGCAGGAGGCAGCCTTTCTAACTGAGAAGGCTGATATATCAGAGGAGATTACAAGGATTCAGAGCCATATTTCGCAGGTAAGAAAAATCATTTCAGAAGGTGGTACAATAGGCAGGAAACTCGATTTCCTGCTTCAGGAGCTTTTAAGGGAGATTAACACTATCGGTTCAAAGAGCAGTGAATACAGTGTCTCGGACCTTGTTATACAGATGAAGACAGAGATTGAGAAGATAAAGGAGCAGGTTCAGAATTTACAGTAATAACGAACACTGGAGGAGAGATGAAAAGGGATACAATGGCCGTGCTTGTTAATATAGGGTTTGGCAATATGGTTTCTTCATCGAGGGTCATTGCTATAGTGACACCTGGCTCTGCACCTATGAAACGATTGAGGGATGAGGCAAAAAAAAGGGGGAAACTTGTGGATGCAACAGAGGGCAGGAGGACACGCTCCATAATCGTGACGGACAGTGACCATGTGATACTGTCGGCCCTGCAACCGGAAACCATAACGCAGAGGTTTTTTGGTAAGGAACCCCAAACTCCTGAAAAAGATCCGGAGGAATGAAAAAGGGTTCAATATTCATAGTCTCAGCACCCTCAGGAGCAGGAAAGACAACGCTCTGCAGGAGACTTACAGGGGCTGTGCCCCGGATAGTCCATTCCATATCCTATACCACAAGACAGGCAAGAGAAGGGGAGGTGGACGGAAGGGACTATTTTTTTGTGGATGAAGACCGGTTTATGCGTATGGTTGCTGACGGTGAGTTTCTCGAATGGGCAGAGGTCCACGGCAATCTGTACGCTACATCAAGGGCAAAGCTTTTTGAAATGATACAGTGCGGTACAGATGTCATCCTCGATATAGATATACAGGGTGCAGCTCAGATACGACAGAAGGGTATTGATGCGACCTTTATCTTTGTCCTGCCCCCATCTCTTGAGATACTTGAGAAGAGGTTGATATCAAGGAAGACCGACAGCGAGAAAGTGATTCTCCGGAGGCTTAAAAAGGCGAGGGAAGAGATAGGTGACTACATGCAGTATGATTATGTTATAGTAAATGACAGCCTTGATGTTGCCCTTAATGAGCTTGGCTCCGTGGTCTTGTCAAGGAGGTTGCATATCAGCCATGTTGATCATGAGTGGATTAAGGAGACTTTCGGGTTGGAAGCCGCTGGGAGCAAGTTTTAAACCAGCATTGAATTATCTGTTAATACAGTAAGGAGAGGTGATCGGAATGGATATTATTTCCCTGCCTGTTGAATATGACAGCAACAAGATTGACGGTAGGTTCAGGCTTGTAAATATTGCGGCACTGAGGGCAAAGGATATTATATTTGGTGGCAGTAAACCAAGGGTGCCTACAAAGTCAAAAAAGATAACTACTATAGCCATTGAAGAGGCTGTTAAGGGTGCCCTGGAGTTCATTACCGGTGAAGAGGCATTAAAGGCCAGGGAAGAGGCAAAGAAGATCGACTTCCACAGGCTGATTGAAGAAAAGAAACGCGAGGTTGAAACAGAAGACCTGTCCGAGCTTGAAAAAGACCTGAAGATTTACATTCACGAGAAAGAGACAGTGGAAGAATCCGGGAAACCGAATGAAGCCTTCGAGCCTGAAGAATAGACATGTCCTCCTTGCGGTTACCGGTGGTATTGCTGTTTACAAGGCCGCAGAGCTTGTAAGAAGATTAAGGTCGGAAGAAGCTGAAGTTACCGTTGTGATGACGGAAGCATCGCAACGGTTCATTACACCGCTCACCCTCGAGAGTCTCTCGGGTAACAGGGTCTGCACGGATATCTTCTCAGTGCCCATGGCTCATATAAACCTGCCTG
>BDTQ01000131.1 GCA_002898135.1 bacterium BMS3Bbin07 | reverse complement strand
GGCCTCCTGATACCTTGTAGGCCTTTGCCTCAAACTTGCCACCTGCGTGAAGCTCCGTCATTACGATCTCTGCCGCTGTCCTGCCCTCAGGGTCTCCGGGATGTGTATCCGTGGGTATGCCCCTTCCGTCATCTATAACAGTGCAACTGCCGTCATAATGAAGGATAACAGCAATATTGCTGCAAAACCCTGCCAGGGCCTCATCCACACTATTGTCCACCACCTCGTAGACAAGATGATAAAGCCCCTCAGCCCCTGTTGAGCCTATATACATGGCAGGACGTTTCCTGACAGCCGACAGACCCTTCAGGATCTTTATCGTATCAGCACCGTATTCCTTTAAATCTTCTTCCATTCCTTTTTCGTCCTCCATCATTAGTCACCAGCCCTTAATTCTTTCTCCACAGGATCATTAAACACTCCAGGCATCCTCAGATCCTCATGGGCATGATCACACATTTGTATTTCTCGTTGCCCTCTTCCCTGAGAAGTGTCGTGCTTAACGGTTCCTGCACCTCAAAAATGACCTTCTCTGCAGTCAAGGCATTCAGTGCATCAAGGAGATACCGTGCATTAAACCCAAGGGATACACCCTCGCCCTCATAATCAATCTGGACCTCATCCTTTGCCTCGCCAATATCGGGGTTTGAAGCGGTAATGGTTAGCGTACCGGGTGAAACGTCTATCTTCACCGCATTACTGTGATCCCTGCTTATTACTGAAACCCTTCTCAGGGATTTTATAAATTCCTCTCTCGCTATTCCGAGAATCTTTTCATTGCCTACAGGAATGACCTGTTCATAATTTGGATAAGTACCCTCGATCAACCTTACGAGAAACTGGACCTCCCCGATAATAAAGGCCACATGGTTTGTGGCTATCTCCATCCTGATCCTGCCCTCCTGTGATGGAAGAAACTTTCTAAGCTCTGAGGCTGACTTCCTCGGCACAATCACCTTGATCTCATCTTCCGCCTCTACTTCTATAGTATCATTTATGGCTGAAAGCCTGTGTCCGTCTGTTCCGACAACCGTAAAAGTCTTTTCCCGGGGCTTGATATGAAACAGCAGGCTGTTGAGGGTATATCTCGAATCACTCTCACCTGCGGAATAGAGGGTCTTTTCTATCATATCCAGGAGCTTTCCGGCCTCTATCTCCACATCAACCTTGTCAGCAAGTCCCGGCCACTTCGGAAAATCCTCCGGGCTCATACAGGCAAGCCTGAAGTTGCTTTTGCCGGCCTTTAATTTTAACCACTCGACCCCTTCGCTCTCTATCTTTATGTCACCTTCAACTTCCCTCACTATCTCATAAAGCTTCCTTGCAGGGATGCAGAGCTCCCCTCCCTCCTTAACCTCCTGCAGTATTACAGGCTCTTTTATAGCTGTCTCAAGGTCCGTAGCTGACACAAATGGTTTTTCACCGGCACTTAACAAAAAATGCCCAAGAATCGGCATGGTCGTCTTTTTATCAACAACACTCTGAATGTCCGCAAGTCTTTTCTGAAGCTCATCCCTTGAGATAATAACATTCATAAAACAGCCTCCCTTTTTTCAGTCATTGGTCATTACTAACCTTAATCAGTCGTTGACTGATTATCTAACCTTTTATTTTGTTTATCAGGCTCTCTATTATACGATTAAAGGATTCATCTGCGTTTTTTCTTTTATCTATCTGCCTGCATGCATATATAACGGTGGAATGATCCTTACCGCCAAAGTTCTTCCCGATGTCGTTAAGGGAAAGGTCTGTGTGCTCCCTGCTTATATACATGGCAATCTGTCTCGGCAGGGCAATCTCTTTCGTCCTTTTTTTGGTCTTCAGCTCCTGAAACCTTATACCATAGAAATCAGCCACTGCCTTCTGTATAATCTCAACCGTCAGGGGTCTCTCATCATCATGAAGAAAATCCTTAAGGACATCTTTCGCCATGTCAAGGGTTATCGGAACGCCCGTCAATGTTGAATGTGCAGCCAGCTTTATAAGGCAACCTTCCAGTTCCCTTATATTGGATTTAATCTTCATGGCAAGCCAGTAAGCAACGTCCTGCGGAATCTGTATTCTCTGATATTCTGCTTTTTTAAAGAGTATGGCCATCTTTGTCTCTACCGACGGCAGTTGAATATCAGCAATAAGGCCCATGGTAAATCTCGATTTCAACCTGTCCGTTATATCCGATATGTCCCTTGGAGACCTGTCACTGGATATAACTATCTGTTTCTGCTGTTCGTACAGGGCATTGAAGGTATGAAAGAACTCTTCCTGCGTCTGAGTCTTGTTCGCTATGAACTGGACGTCATCAAGGAGCAGAAGATCAACATTCCTGTACTTGTCCTTCAACTCCCCCATCTTGTCATGTCTGATAGCAGCCACCACCTCATTGGTAAATTGCTCGGAAGGAACATATAATACACGGAAATTCGGCATACTGTCTATAACCCTGTTACCAATGGCATTGATGAGGTGGGTCTTTCCAAGACCGACTCCCCCGTATATGAAGAGTGGATTGTATGCCCTTCCCGGGGCTTCCGTAACCTTCATGGCCGCAGCATGGGCAAACTGATTACTCGGCCCTGCTATAAACTCTTCAAATGTGTATTTTGGATTGAGAAATACCCCCTTGTTCCTGAGTGCCCGGCGCCGGCTGTCTATCCGGGCATCGAACTTTTTAACCTCCTTGTCCTGCTTTTCCGCTATCTTGTACTTTACAGTGAGCTCCTGTCCGGTCTGCTCCCTGAAGGCATTCTGAATTATCTCCGAATAATTCTCCTCTATCCACTCCTTGTAAAACCTGTTGGGTATCTCCACCACAACGTAGTCGTCCTTTATCTGTTTCAGTTTAATCGGCTTAAACCAGAGTTCGAATACGCTGCCACCTACCTTATCGTCAATAGACTTGAGACACTTATCCCATATTGCTGCTGTTTCCATTAAATCCCCTTAATATTTTTATACTTTATCAACATTCTATTAACAAATGTTGATAACTTCACCAACATTATAAATCATCTGTTAGTTCAAAGCAAGAAAACCATGCTATAAATCCGTTGGTATACTGTTGAATTTTTCCCGCATGCCGCCGGTTGTTAAAACAGTGGAAAAACAGACAACTCAATCGATACCTTTATCAACGGATTAACAGACTGTTTTTAATGAAAAAAACTTCCATTTCAACTTATCAACACCACCTACTACAACTACTACTAAAAAGTATTTAAGTATTTAAGTAGTAATAGAGAGACACCGGTCCCACCTCTTTTGCCTCTAAAACAACCCCTTGGAGGCCACTAATTCACACTACCTGACAATCCCCTACCTGCTTTAGCCTTTTTGTGTACTGCAAACAGACTTTCTTGCCTTCATCTTCAGATAGGCCTGTATAAAGTCATCAATCCCACCATCAAGTACAGCATCCACGTTTCCCTTCTCCAACCCTGTCCTGTGATCTTTTATAAGCCTGTAAGGATGCAGCACACATGACCTTATCTGATTACCCCAGGCAATCTCTTTCTTGTTACCGATAATTCCTTCCATCTTTTTTTCCTGCTCACTGAGTTTCAGGTCATAAAGCCTCGCCTTCAGTATCTTCATGGCTGTAGCCTTGTTTTTGTACTGAGACCTGTCGCTCTGGCAACCGACCACAATACCCGTGGGATTGTGGGTAATCCTGACTGCCGAGGAGACCTTGTTTACATGCTGTCCCCCTGCACCTGATGCCCTGAACGTATCTATCCTCAGGTCCTCGTCCCTAACCTCTATCTCTATGTCGTCCTCAACCTCGGGATAGACCATTACGGCAACAAAGGAGGTATGTCTCCTGCTGTTTGCATCAAAAGGAGATATCCTTACGAGTCTGTGTATCCCGGCCTCTGCCCTGAGATAACCATACGCATAAGGCCCTGATATGGTGATGGTGGCACTCTTTATACCGGCCTCATCACCCTGCAGGAGGTCGACAATCTCCGCCTTGAACCCCTTCTTTTCAGCCCACCTCAGATACATCCTCATGAGCATCTGAGCCCAGTCCTGGCTCTCCGTGCCGCCTGCTCCCGGGTGTATCTCGAGTATGGCATTGCTCCGGTCCAGCTCACCTGACAGGAGGTGTTTCAACTCAAGTACCTCTAACTCTTTTTTGAGTCTGTTAAGCTCTCCAAGAAACTCGTCTAAAAACAGCTCCCCTTCTTCTTCAAAAAGTATGTCGGCAGACTCGTAGAGGTAGTCGAGTCTTTCGGTTGCGTTTAAAAAGGGGAGAACGAGGTCTTCGATTACTGCTTTTTTCTTCTGCAGGGATTTAAGCTTACGCGGGTCTGACCAGACGTCCTCTCTGCTCAGGTCGTTATTTATCTTTTCGAGCTCTTTCTTCAGTGAATCTACATCAAAGATACCCTCGTAGGTCTTCGATCTTATTCCTCAGTGTGCTGAGTTCCTCTTTTATCTCTCTTTCGTTAATCATGTTACTCCTCCTTGATATTTTTGGGTTCTTCCGACTTTATTCGATATTTTCACAAAAAACAGTACGGTAAATATGATATTCAAAAAACTGAATACATCTCCATATTTTGTATAAAAACTGGTATCATCGTTTATCAGGATATCTTCAGTTATATATGTCTCTTTAAAAAGTTCTGTTGTCCTTGAAACCCTTCCTGTTGCATCTATGAAGCCCGATATGCCGGTATTTGCCGCCCTTACAAGGGGCTTTCTGTTTTCAACGGCCCTGAAGATCGACATCGAAAAATGCTGATAGGGCCCATTTGTCCTTCCGAACCAGGCATCATTGGTTATATTGACAATGAGATTCCCCCCGTGTCTGAAAAACTTTCTGACAAGGCCCGGAAAAATAGCCTCATAGCAGATAATCGTACCGAACTGCCCCCAGCTTAAATCGCCCCTGGCATAACTCTTGCCAGGTGTGTAGTCTCCTATACCCTCTACGAGCTTGTCTAAAAAGAAGAGGGTGTTTTTCAGGGGGACATATTCACCAAATGGCACCAAATGTATTTTATCATAAAAATAGACCGGGTTTCCAGTCCTGTCAATAAGAACAGCGCTGTTTGACAGCATGTATCCGTTGTTTGAATTTCCATCCGTATCTTTGTTTACAGGTCTTGTTTTCACCATGACTGTACCTGTCAACAGGGCGACACCGGATTTTTTTACGAATTCAGTCAGCTCCGTTGTTTGCTCATTGTCTCTGCCAAAATAAAAGGGCAGGGCAGTCTCCGGCCACACCACCATGTCCGGACTCTCCTTAAGTGCCTCCACTGTAAGCCTTTTATATGTGTTAAAGACTTTTCTCTGATAGGCGGGGTTCCATTTCCTGTCCTGCTCTATGCTGCCCTGAATAATACTGATTCTTACCTGTCTGGTGTCACCCGCTCCTGTGCCCGTAGACCTCAATTTATAAACGCCGTAGAGGAGGGTTGCAGCGATCACTATGACGGTGACTGCTGTGGAGGCAAGGGTTTTCCAGTTCGGGAAGAGGGGTTTTTCCTTTTGACGCACCTTCAACAAGTAGAGGTCTGCCAGGGACGCATTGACGAGGATGATGAGAAACGAAACCCCGTAGACACCTGTTATATCCGAAATCTGGATAATCGGGAGAGAATTATACTGGGTATAACCAAGTAAAGACCAGGGAAACCCTGAAAACAGGTATCCGCGTATATACTCAAGGGAACCCCACAGCGGGGCTGCGATTATGGTCAGGGGAAGGTCTGTTCTTTTTACGGCCTTTGCAAACAGAAAGCCGAAAAGGGCTGTGTAAAGGCTTTCATACAGGCTTAGGAGCAGGACTATCAGGAGGCTCGGCAGCAGAGATACCCCGCCGTAGTGATTCACTGAGTAATATATCCAGGACTGGGTGCCGAAGAAATAAGGTAGTCCGAAAAAAAGGCCTGCACGAAAGGCTGTATAGCCATCCATCCTGTAGAGGGAGATCAAAAAGGGAACAATGCATATCCATGCAAGCAGGGATATATTGAACGTTGGAAATGCAAATACAAGGGCTGTTCCTGAGAGGACGGCAGGAAAATACCTTGAGAGGTTATTTTTAAACAATTTGTTTATGTACCTCTTTCCAATGATAGTAAATTGCCTTTTTCTGATTAAATATTTTATCATAATTTTCACTTTTATTATTTATATGCAGGAGAGTTTAACCCTTGGATCACGGCAATCCTCTCGCTGTTTTTAATATTTAATATTCAGTTTTTGTTCCAAATGGAAGGGCAGGTAGCTCAGTCGGTAGAGCAGAGGCCTGAAAAGCCTCGTGTCGGCGGTTCGATTCCGTCCCTGCCCACCATAAAAAACAGGACTCAGACCATAACTCTCCATAAGCGGCAATAAAAGGCCTGAAACCATAAACATATGCATACAAAGGACATCCTCTTTTTAGGACATTCTCTTATAGAGTTTTTCGACTGGCAGACCAGGTTCCCTGGTCACAGGGTTGCAAGCCTTGGTGTGGCCGGAGAGACAGTGGAAGGGCTCCTTTCAAGACTCGACGGGATTATAAAGGAATATCCGTATGCTGACCTTGTTTTCATCATGACCGGTACGAACAATGTGGCCATGGAAGACTTTGATTTTCTGGATGTTTACAGGGAAATTATAGAGAAATTGTCTGCAGCTTACCCTAAAGCCGGAATCTATCCTCACAGCATCCTGCCCATCATGCTGGAGTGGATAACAGGTGAAGACATTCAACGGGCAAACCAATCCATCAGGGAGATGACCGGGGAAACAAGGGCTGGATTCCTGGACATTTATAAGCTGTTTACAGACACGGAGGGTAAGGCAGTGAAGGATTATTTCCTTGAGGACGGAGTACACCTCAGTGGTGAAGGTTATTCAGTATGGACAGGAGCTCTGGAGAAGATAGTGAACCGATAGCCTGCATACAAAAAAGGGATATGGATAGAAAGGCATCCAAAGATATTGCAAAGGTTATTTTATGTTTCTTTTTGCTTGCTATTACCCTGATCTGTTTTGCAAAAAAAGCATCAGCAATGGAGGCAGTTGCAGAGTATGGCAGAGGAGATTTTATGAGAAATGGGGATGCTCCGTGGAGCCAAGCCTTTGACAGGTAAGAGGATATCCGGACTGTGGGAGGGCGAGGGAAGAAAAGAAAGAAGAGGGGAGGAGGGAGGAAGAAAGAGAGACTCG
>BDTQ01000130.1 GCA_002898135.1 bacterium BMS3Bbin07 | reverse complement strand
GGTTATCCCCCGGATGAATGCCTCCGGCAGGATTGACAATCCCCTGGAGGTTATCAAACTGCTGCTTTCAGACGACCATGCCGAATCCGCTGTAATTGCTGCGAGACTCCATGAGCTGAACCTGAAGAGACAGTCGATTGAGGAGGAGATCCATCAGGAGGCCCTCTCCGCCCTGAAAGAAAAGGGTTATGACCACTCCGTAGTGCTTGCCTCTGACGGGTGGCATGAAGGGGTAATCGGCATAGTGGCGTCAAGGCTTGCCGAGGCATTTTACAGGCCTGCCTTTGTCTTTAATATCAGGGACGGCATTGCAAAAGGCTCGGCAAGGAGTATCCCCTCCTTTGACCTCTACAGCGGTATCTCCAGGTGCAGTGACCTTCTGCTCTCCTTTGGCGGACACAGGCAGGCGGCGGGACTTAGATTGAGGATTGAAAACCTCGGGGAGTTTGAAGAGAGGATGAACCGGGTTATAGCTGAAACCCTCTCTGCAGAAGACCTCATTCCCAGACTTACCATTGACGCCACTGTTGACCTGCAGGAAGTGAATTTCAATCTTGTAAAGGAGATATCTCTGCTTGAACCCCTTGGCTGCGGCAACCCTGAGCCGAGGCTTGGGACAAAGGGTCTTGAGGTGATGGGGCCGAGAGTGGTTGGAAACAGGCACCTCAAGATGAGGCTAAAGCACCGCTCCTGTACGGTTGATGCCATAGGGTTTTCCATGGGTGATATGATAGAGCGGATAGAGCCTGATGCAATGGTTGATGCCGTATATACGCCGACGATTAATGAATGGGAAAACAGAAAGACCCTCCAGCTCCATCTCCGCGCCTTCAGGCCCTCAGCATAGAATCCCTGTTAACCACTTCCATCTTAAATATTGCGGTTACCCATATACCAACCTCAAACATGTAAAAGGAAGGGATATGACAGAGTCTGAACGGTTTTAATTTCGCAGTAAATTCACCCGGATGGTGAATTGCGAAATTACCTCGGAGCCCCGGCAGGACGCCGGGACGAGAATGAGTGAAGAGTCTATCATATCCCTTCTCAACAACCATTTATCTCAGGCTTCCGTGAAATCTGAGGATCACTCTTTCCCTGTGCAGCGGACCACGATCAGTCAGACTTTCTCCTCCAGCCCTGAAATCCCAAACCGGCCCTCCAGTTCTTCATAAACATCCTCTATGGTCACCCCTTCCTCTGCCATCAGGACCAGCATATGATAAATAAGGTCAGACAGTTCATAGACGAGCTGCTCCTTCCCCTGTCCCTTTGAGGCCAGGATTACCTCCACAGCCTCTTCCCCGACCTTTTTAAGTATCTCGTCCTTGCCTTTTTTAAAAAGCCGGCATGTGTAGGAACCCTCGCGGGGAGTGTTTTTACGCTCCATGATTACTTCGTAGAGCTTCTCAATTATCCTTCTTTCCATATACCTCACCTTCTGAGAAGACCTTTTCAGCAATCTCCTCACCCTTTATGTTTCTGTAAAAGCAGCTCCTGTGCCCTGTATGACATGCACCCGCACCATGCTGTATGACCTTTATTAGCAGTGTGTCGGTATCACAGTCAGCGAGTATCTCCCTGACCTCCTGCACATGCCCCGAGGTCTCTCCCTTTTTCCAGTACTTTTGTCTTGAGCGGGACCAGAAGTGGGTAAACCCCGTCTCGATGGTCTTTTTCAGGGCCGTCTCATTCATGTATGCCATCATCAGCACCTCACCTGTCTCTACATCCTGTATAATGGCAGGGATCAGCCCTTTTTCATCATATTTCAGCTCCGTCAGCATCTCATCCCTCCAATCCTCCAATCCTCCAATCTTCCCAATCTTCCCAATCTTCCCAATCTTCCCAATCACAACTTATACCCGATCTTTCTCAAAAATTCCTTTCTCTGGGCTTTATCTTCCGTGCCCTCCACTCCTTTTGGCGAGGCCCCGTCAATCACTCCAAGCACACCTCGGCCTTGCCCTGTAACGGCGACAACAACCTCAAGGGGATTGGCTGTAGCACAGAATATCCGGCAGACCTCCTGACAGTTCTTTATCTGGTTCAGGACATTAACAGGGAAGGCATCCCTCATGAGTATGCAGAATACATGGCCTGCGCCAATGTCCTGGAGGTTTTTTACGCACACCTCTGTCAGCGCGGGTTCATTGCCTTCAGTTCGTATAAGACACGGCCCTGAGGCCTCTGTAAAGGCGATCCCGAATCTTGCCTGTGGCACAGAGGTCACCATGATCTCGTAAAGGTCTTCAGCGGTTTTGATGAAATGCGTCTGACCAAGTATGATATTGCACCCGTCAGGAATCTCAAGCCTTACTGCCGTGATTTCCATAGTCTGCCCCCGATTAAGGTTTTTAAATCGCTTATTCTTTACCGCCTCTTTCCTGCATGCTTTTCAAAGTCCGTCAGAGTTTTGTTATGATATAATGATTTCAGTTCAAGAAGCAAGGCTGCAAGAGAGGAGTCCTGCCAAAAATGTTAAAGCGGTTGTTTCTCATACTTATGCTGAGCCTCATATTTCTCCACATGGCTGAAGCACTGGAGATAAAGGGGCCTTATCTTGATTTTAAGGATAGCGTTATCCGGGTATCCTTCCAGTTTGACCTTGATTCCAATTATGTAGATGAGATACGGAAAGGAATCTCGAAGGAGGTAATCTTCTATATTGACCTCTTCCGTTTATGGAAGACGTGGCCTGATGAATTTATTGTCGGCAGAAAGGTTGTGAGGAAGATAACGAGTGACCCCATGAAGAAGGAGTACATTGCTACGTCTTTTGACGGCGAGACCCTTGTTGAGAAGAGGTTCAACAGCTTTGAATCCATGATGAAGTGGGCTTTGAACTTCAATGACGTCTATCTCACCAGCCTTAAGGGCATGCCCTCCGGAACGTATTTTGTGAGGACTACCGTGGAGTCCCGGCTCAGGAATATACCATCCCTGTTTGGCGAGATATTCTTTTTCCTGCCTGACCGGGAGTTCAAGGTCTCAAGTGATTCAGGGTTGTTCAGATGGAATGAATCCTCCCTGGAACCCCTCAGATGAGTGAAAACCTTGCAATAAAAGTCCTGACATTACTTGTCTTCAATCTTACTGTAATCGCCCTCCTCACCCTTATCTTCTTTGTCTCCAAAACCCTTATCCGTCTTTATCTTGAAAAGAAACACCGGGTCCCCGGCTATAAATTCAAGACCAGGATCGTGACCATCTTTGTTACCCTTACGCTGATACCGTCGATCCTGCTCTTTGTAATAGCCAGCGGACTGATAACCGCCTATGTTGACAGGTGGCTCAATCCCCAGATAAAGGTGCCGCTTGAGAATGCCCTCTCCATTGCATCCATCTTTTATGACAGGGAAAAGGATCAGGCCCTTTCAGAGGCGCGGAAGGTTTTATCAGGACAAAGTCCCTCAGAGGGGTTTGATGTGGAGAGACTTTACGCCATGCCTGAAAATCCTACCGAGACCCTCAGAAGGGCTTTTGAGGGCAAGGAGGGGACAGAGGTCATCTCAACTCAACATGGAGACATTATCAGGGCTGTAGTGCCTTTGAGGGAAAGCGGAAATCTGAAGGGCGTTCTTGTGGTGGAAAGAGTCCTCTCCCCTGAGATCGTCCGGCAGGCGGAAAAGATCAGGGCCGCATACGAGGATTATATAGCCCTTGAAAAATGGCGTACACCCATAAAAGCCAACTACATGCTTGCCTTTGGTTTCTTCACGGTACTGATAGTCTTTATGACCATGTGGGTCTCTCTCAGGGTTTCAAGGGGTATTACCGAGCCGATTCAGCGTCTTGCCCAGGCAACAGAGGACATAGCAAGGGGTGACCTTGACATCTCTATTGATCTCAAGAGGGATGACGAGATCGGCCTCCTGGTGGATTCTTTCAACCGGATGGTCAGAGAGCTCAGGGAGAGCAAGGCCTCCCTTCAGAAGGCCTACCTTGAGTCTGACATAAGAAGGGTATGTATGGAGAGCATAATCGAGAATATAGACTCCGGGGTTATATCGCTGGATGAAAAAGGAAATGTCCTGACTGTCAATACCGCAACCATGAGGATACTGAATATCAATCCACAGGATGTTATAGGCAGGGAGTACCATGTCCTTCTGACCCATATTGAATCAGAAGAGCTGAGGGATTTTATAACGGGTATCCGCCTGAGGGATTTTACGAGTACGAGCAGACAGCTTAAGGTAAATGTCTCCGGGAAGCTCCTTACCCTCAGAATCTTTATTACCCAGCTCCGCGACCCCTCCGACACCCCCACCGGGCTTCTTGTTGTTTTTGAAGACCTTACAGGGATTGTAAAGGCCCAGCAGGCACTTGTTTGGCAGGAGGTGGCAAGGAGGATGGCCCATGAGATAAAGAATCCCCTTACACCGATAAAACTCTCCACCGAAAGAATGTTAAGAAAATGGAGACAGGGAGGGGACGGGTTTGGCAGGATAATTGAACAGTCCGCACAGACCATTATAAG
>BDTQ01000129.1 GCA_002898135.1 bacterium BMS3Bbin07 | reverse complement strand
GTGATAATATCCGTCCTGGTTCATATGCTTCTGCTCTCGATCCCGTTGTCTGCAACAGTTACTCACTTTTCGGAGCAGGGCTTCGGTAATATCGAGGTTTCCATAATTGACGGCAAAGTCAGCTCAGCAGATTCCGGCAAGCCCGCAGTCTCTAAAATGGCAAAAAAGCGTGTTGAAAAGAAGGAAACACCAAAGCCTCCAGAAACAGAGGAGAAGGCTGAAAAGAGAGTTCAGCAAAAAAAGGAAATAATGCCAATGGCTGCAAGCAGGGAACCTGACAGGGTTTCGAAGGCTGAAGAAGCGGATGCCGTCAAACCTGCTGAGAAAGAAGAGATAGAAGAGCAGACGGTTGCAGAACCTGAAGAGGATCAGAAACCCTTGGTTCAGAACGTGTTATCAGCACAGGCAGAGGACGGTGAGCAGGGCCCGGCCTCTGCGGTGAGTGCTCAGGATTCACTGCAGGGTGAGGTTTCCGGTAAACCTGATATGACAGAGTTTGGCTCGGCAGACGGCCCGGCGTTTATCGAAAGGGTGCTTCCCGAGTATCCATGGATAGCAAGGAAGATGGGAAGAGAGGGGAGGGTACTGCTGAGACTTACCATTGACGAGACAGGCCGGCTGCTCGACGTGGTGGTCGTGGAGAAGGCAGGTTTCGGTTTTGACCGTGAGGCGGTCAAGGCGGTCAGGCTCTCGACTTTCCGGCCGGCTGTAAGTAATGGAGTACCTGTAAAATCCGAGGCATTGTTGTATGTGAAATTTGAGTTTGAATAGCTTGAATAGTTTCTGTTTATGGAGGTGCTGAATGATTGACTTTATCCTGAAAGGCGGCTTTCTGATGTATCCGATACTGCTGTGTTCTGTTGCAGGTCTTGCAATAATCATAAACAAGACAGTTCAGTACAGGGGAATCTTCAGGTCAATCGAACGTCCACTGAACGAGGTGCTGAAGAGCAGGCCCCTGATCTTGAGGCCCATCATCGAGGGGCTGGAAGATGGTTGTGACGAGCAGGAGCTGTCAGTGGTGGGGACAAAACAGGTAAGGGAGGCGGAGCGGGGATTAAGCTGGCTTGGCCTGATTGCCACGATTACGCCTCTTCTGGGGCTCACCGGTACGGTTATCGGGATGATAAAGGCGTTCATGGTCATAGCAACAAGTACAGGCGTAAATCCGTCCATGCTTGCCGGCGGCATCTGGGAGGCCCTTATCACCACTGCGGCCGGGCTCCTGGTGGCCATTCCGATCAGTGTGGGACATCACTACCTGGAGAAACAGGCTGACGATATAGCATTTCTCCTGAAGGAGATAACCGTAAGCCTTTATATGAGGTGCAGGGATGGAGTTTGAGCGGAAAAGGTATAACCATTCACACATGAACATTGCACCTTTGGTGGACGTGGTCTTCCTGCTGCTCCTCTTCTTCATGCTTACCTCCAGCCTGGTCCGGGAGTCGGCAGTAAAGATAAAACTGCCCCAATCAAGGACCGCTGCCACAGAGCAGAAAACAATAAAGACAGTGATCATCACCAGGGAGGGCAGGATTCTCTTTATGGACAGGGAAGTGAGCCTGTCGGGGCTTCAGAAGGCTGTGAGGGAAGGGGCAAAGGATTCCCTGAGGATAAAGGCAGACAGGAATGCAAGCGTGGGCCTGCTTATGAAGGTTATTGACGAGGTAAGGCTTGCCGGGGTCAGGAATTTCAGTGTGGTGGCGGAGAAGACCGAGTAAGAAAAGGTTTGTGATACCTGTCAGTGGGAGGATGGATATGTAACTGTCTATCACATGGCCTGCTCATGTTTTCTTTGTAATATATTTAACGCCTTCAATATCTTTAAAATCAGCATCCTGTGTCCATATAACGGCATCATTTGCTTTAGCTGTCGCTAATATTATGCTGTCTGCTAATGGGAGCTTGCATTCTAAGCCAAGTTTAGCGGCGCTTAATGCAATGGATGTATCAAGGTTCAGTGTTATCCCTTGTTCCATCAGAGCCACAGCCTGTAGCGCTGCATCTTCACCTCTTTGCCTTAGAATACTTTTAAATACCTCTAAAATACATAAGGAAGGTACGAGAAGATTTTCTGTGTCTATAATGGGTTTTGCAAAAAAATCAGCATTAGGGGCATCGGCAAAGTATTCAAGCCATCCGCATGAATCTACCAGGTTCATACCCTGTCTTTTTCTCTCTCAATCCTTGTGTCAATACCTTTTAAAAATCCGCGCATTTTCTTCATATCCTTGACCGGGATATACTCAATACGATTTTCGTACTGTAAAACATAAACTTTTGTGCCAGGTCTGATTCCCAGGGACTTTCTTATTTCCGCGGGAATAACTACCTGATATTTGGGAGAAACTTTAACCGCCTCCATATCTTCCTCCATTGATGCGTTATATGTAATACAGTAACACCATCGATACCGGATGTCAAGCACCATCCTCTCGGGCGGAATACATCTCCTCGGCGTTCATTGAGCTCCTGACGAGCGGACCTGAGGCGACAAAGCTGAACCCGAGATCAAGGGCAGTCTCCCTGTATCTGTCAAATACCTCGGGATGGATATACTCGACAACAGGCAGGTTCTGCCTTCCAGGCCTCAGATACTGCCCGATCGTCAGTATCCTGCATCCAGCGGCCCTAATGTCTCTCATCACAGTGACCACCTCTTCAAATGTCTCTCCGAACCCAACCATCAGGCCTGACTTGGCTGGTATAGAAGGGGCAATCTCCCTTGCTGCTGTCAGCACCTCAAGGGACCGCCTGTAAACTGCCTGTGGCCTCACCTGGGAGTAAAGTCGCGGTATGGTCTCGATATTGTGATTGAATACATCTGGCCCGGCATCAAGCACAATCTTCAGTGCTCCCCTGTTTCCAAGAAAATCAGGTGTAAGAACCTCTATCCTGGCCTTCGGGAGGTGTTGTCTCACCATCTTTATTGTCTCAGCAAACTGACCGGCACCTCCGTCAGGCAGGTCATCACGGGTAACAGAGGTTATAACCACATATTTCAGCCCCATCTCCTTTGAGGCCAGTGCGACCTTTTCGGGTTCCAGTGGGTCCGGCAGGGCAGGGGGGGAAGAGTCAACTGAGCAGAAACCGCAGTTTCTTGTACAGGAGTCTCCAAGTATCATGAAAGTGGCGGTAGGTTTCGAGAAGCAGAGTCCCTTGTTCGGGCATCGGGCCTCTTCACAGACAGTGGAAACACCATGGGACCGGAGAACCTTTTTTGTTTTATGTTCACCAATGATGTTTTCGGTCTTTATCCATTCTGGAAGTCTCATGGTAATAGTTAAAATTGGTTAGGGTTACAATACCGGTAGACATTGCGGGCTTGCCCTGCTGTTTTAAAACATGGTAGGTGGGTATTTAAGGGTGCCTGCAGTTCCTGCAGGCACCTCCATTAGGGTCAGTCTAACCTGACAACGTTTGTAGCCTTGGGACCTCTTTCGCCTTCAACAACGTCAAAGGATACCCGCTGGCCTTCTGCGAGAGTCTTGAATCCATCCCCCTGAATAGAGGAGTAATGAACAAAGACGTCTTCCCCATCATCCTTCTGGATGAACCCGTAGCCTTTGGTCTCATTGAACCACTTAACCTTTCCTTCAAAAGACATACGACAAAAGCCTCCTTTTAAGATACTAACACCTGATAACAACAGGTTTCTTTTTTATACATGGTTAAGAGCATTAAAGTCAAGTGAAAAAGTGATTGATGCAGTGTCAACCATATTTTTATTTTTGGTATAAAAAATAATACAATAAAGGACATGACAGGACTTGTTGAATCCCTCAATATATCATCCTCTCCCTATATTAATGCTGCAATCTCTGTTCTGGCCTTTGTGGTCGTTGCAAAGATTGCCGACTTATTTGTGGACAAGGTTCTGCGCCGTTTTTCAAGTTTCACGAAAACAGAGATTGACGACATAATAATAGACCTTATCCATTATCCGATATTCCTGACCATAATCCTGATCGGCCTGATTAATGCCGTTTTATACCTGAATCCACCTCAAAAGATTATATATTATTCGAACGGCTTGCTTTATACAGTAATTACTCTTATCTGGACTATAACCATAATAAGAATAAGCAGGCTGATAGTTAAACATACCATCAACAGGGTATCCGATGTGACCGGGCTGGGCAGGGATATCATTCCGCTGGTTGAAAATATCGCCAAAATTGCCATAATGATTGCCTCCCTGACTGTAATTCTCTCTTACTGGAAGATAAACATTACCCCTGTTATCGCCTCAGCAGGGATTGCCGGGGCTGCCGTGGCCCTTGCAGCAAAGGATACGATAGCCAACTTTATCGGGGGTGTCAGTGTCTTCATAGACAAGCCTTTCAAGATCGGGGATTACATTGTGCTCGATGGGGGGGAACGGGGGGAGGTTGTAGCCATAGGGCTGAGAAGCACAAGGATCAAGACAAGAGATGATATATTGATAGCTATTCCAAATGCAATCGTTGCAAACACCAAGATTATAAATGAAAGTGCGCCGGTGCCGAGATTCAGGGTAAGGATACCGGTTTCAGTAGCTTACGGAAGTGATATTGACCTTGTGGAGAAGACACTCCTTGATATTTCCCTTGAGAATAAAAACGTTCTTGATTCCCCTGCTCCAAGAGTAAGGTTCAGGGAATTCGGGGATTCATCTCTGAGATTTGAACTCCTGTGCTGGGCCAGGGAGCCTGCTGTGCGGGGGCTGACAATTCATGAGATAAACAGCTCCATATACCGGAAGTTCAGGGAAACGGGGATAAGAATCCCGTTTCCTCAGAGGGATGTGCATATTTACAGGGAAGGCTCTTCAGGGAACCGGTTGGAACAATGAAAAAGAGGCA
>BDTQ01000128.1 GCA_002898135.1 bacterium BMS3Bbin07 | reverse complement strand
GCCCTCTAAGCCCGCTGATCAACAACAAGGCATTACGATAGTCAAACCTTTCAACACTCACCCTTACCTCTTCAGCTATCTCCCTGGCACTCTGATAGAGCACCTTTTCCTCTTCGTGCATAAAAAGACCTTCATCAACCTCATCTGCAAGTGGTTCCCTGATTCCTTTCAATATATTAAACACCCGCTTCAGGGCAATCAGCGTCTCGTTATAAACCGGTTCCTTTTTAAAAGACTCCACGGCATCCATTATCTCTTTCACCCTGACAAGGGGAAGGGTCTTTGATTTCTCCATTACCGCCTGCACTGTATCGTGGGCGTAGCCTTCTGAAATAAAGAGGTGTTCAAGCCTCTGGAGGAAAAACTCGAGCACCTCCTCCTTTAAGGTGTCGGCATTGGCAACTTCAGTCTTCCCGGGTTCCCTAAACACTATCTGCAGCAACTCTTCAAGGCTTATGTCAAAACCCCTGTTTATCAAAAGAGATATGATGCCAAGCGCTTGCCTGCGCAGGGCAAACGGGTCCTCGGAACCGCTCGGCTTCAGACCGATAGAGAAGAACGTCACCACATTATCAATACGGTCGGAAATACTGAGGACAGCCCCTGTATCAGTGGATGGAAGGTCTCCTCCGGCATGGGCCGGAAGATACTGCTCATAAATTGCCTCTGCAACCTCTGCATCTTCTCCCCAGTGCAGTGCATAGTATTTTCCCATCAGGCCCTGAAGTTCAGGAAACTCCCTTACCACTCCGGTTATTAAATCACATTTTGAGAGCAGTGCGGCCCTCTTTATCTTCTCTGATGCATGCGGCACAAGCACCGAAAGCCCGCTTGCCACCCTGCAAACCCTCTGCACCTTGTCATAGAGGCTGCCGAGTTTTTCCTGAAAGGTAACCCGTTTTAACTCCTCCAGTCTGTCGCTGAGCGGCCTCTTCAGGTCATCCTCATAATAAAACCTTGCATCCTCAAACCTTGCCCTTATAACCCTCTCTGCTCCGCTCCGGACAGCCCCTTCGTTTTCCCGTCCTGTGTTACTGACAACCACAAACCGGTTCAGCAGGGTTCCGTCACCACGCTGTATGGCAAAGTACTTTTGATGATCCCGCATAACCGTAATTAAAAGTTCTTTTGGAAGCCTCAGATACTCTTCGGAAAAGAGACAGAGCACGGCATTGGGATACTCCACAAGAAAGGTCACGGTCTCAAGCAGCGCCTCATCCTCAACCGCCCTGCCCCCGGCTGTCTCCGAAAGCCTGTTTACTGCCCCCCTGATCTCTTCTCTCCTCCGTGCCTGGTCAACAACCACAAAGCTCTCTTCAAGGAGGCCCATATATTCATCTGCGCCATGAATCTCTACAGGGCCCGGACTGAGGAACCTGTGCCCCCACGTCCTGTTGCTGCTCTGCAGCCCGTCTATCTCAAGGTCAATAACATCTCCGTCCATAACGGCAAGTATCCAGTGCACCGGCCTTACAAACCTGAAACTGCCGTCCCCCCACCTCATCGACTTCGGAAAGTGCAGGGACAGGGTAATATTTTTAAGTATATCAGGAAGGAGTTCCCTTACAGGTCTCCCCTCTTTCTCGATTATTGCAACAACGTATTCACCTTTCCCCTTCTTTTCAATCTTCAGGCTCTCCACATCAACCCCCTGGGAGACTGCAAAGCCTGTGGCAGCCTTTGTTGGGGCCCCTTTTTCATCAAAGGCAATATTTTTGGGTGGACCAAAGACAACCTTCCTGACGCTGGCCTGCCTCTGAGGTAATCCCCTCAGTATAAGGCTCAACCTCCTTGGTGTACCATAAACCTGAATCTCGCTGAATTCAACGAAAAGGCTTTTTAGGGCCTCCTCACAAAGGTTTTTCAACTGGGAAATCATGCCGGGCAAAAACCTCGCCGGAATCTCCTCAGCCCCTATCTCAAAGACAAGGGATTGATGATTGACGATCGACGATTGACGATTGATAATTGACAATTCTTCTTTTTCTTCAATCTTCAATTCCCAATCGTCAATCTTCAATTGCCGGAGGGGGAAACCCATCTCCTCACGCTGCCCGAGATATGACTCGGCAACAGATTTTGCAAGCCCCCTGACCCTTGCCATATACCCCGTCCTCTCCGTCACTGAAAAGGCCCCCCTTGCATCAAGGAGATTAAAGACATGGGAACACTTCAGACAGAATTCGTACGACGGAAGGACAAGGCCGTAATCAATCAACCTCCTTGACTCTTTCTCGTAATCATCAAAGAGCCTCCTCAGAAGGTCTATATCCGCATAATCAAAATTAAACTTCGAGAACTCCACCTCTTCCTGATGATGAAGCTCACCGTACCTTATCCCCTCAGCCCATTGAATATCGAAAACACTGTCAACCCCCTGAATATACATGGCAATTCTCTCAAGCCCATAGGTAATCTCTACAGAAACAGGCCTTAAGTCAATACCTCCAACCTGCTGAAAGTACGTAAACTGCGTAATCTCCATTCCGTCAAGCCATACCTCCCAACCAAGTCCCCAGGCCCCGAGAGTGGGAGACTCCCAATCGTCCTCAACAAACCGGATGTCATGTTTCGCGGGATCAAGCCCAATGGCCCTGAGACTCTCAAGATACAGGTCCTGACTGTCAAGTGGTGAAGGCTTGAGTATGACCTGATACTGGTAATAGTGCTGCAGCCTGTTGGGGTTTTCGCCATAACGCCCATCCGTGGGCCTGCGTGAGGGTTCAACGTAGGCAACCCTCCACGGCTCCGGGCCCAGGACACGCAGAAATGTTGCGGGATGGAAGGTCCCTGCCCCCACCTCAACATCATAGGGCTGAAGCAGGAGACACCCCCTGTCAGCCCAGTAATTGTTTAAATTCATTATTATTTCCTGAAAATACATGAGGTCACCAAAAGAATTTAAATATAATTCAAGTATATCTCTTTTGTCAATTTGACGAATGGCAGGCATCCGGGATTTCAAACTGGGAAATCCAAGGATATAATTCCTACTCTCCCTGAATAGCCTTTATCCCGGAGCCGGAGATAAAAGGCCTCAATCATGGAAAGGAAGCGATATGGTAGACTCTGAACGGTTTTAATTATCACTTTTGTCTCACCCGGATTCCCGAAGTACTTCGGGATCGGAGACAGACACGATGTCTGTCGAGAATGAGTGAAGAGTCTATCATATCGCTTCCAACAACCTTACTTATCTATAAAATAAATAATATTCGGATAATATCCGGCTTTATATTTTTTGCCATAAACGTTATGTTATGCTATAGAGTAAACTCAACCAGAAAAAAATCGGAGGCAAGATGAAAACATTAGCAAAATTCTTCTTAATCCTGTTAGTTATTGCAGGATGCACAAAAACACCTGTTGAGAGCAAGGCCCCAGCAGACTATATTGCAAAAGTTGACGGTGCTTACATCATGGGAAAAGACCTTAAAAAACAGTTTAACGCCCTGCCAGACTTTATGAAGACAATCTACAACAATGCAGAGGGGAAGAAGAAACTTGCAGATGAACTCGTAAAGAAGGAACTCATCTACCTTGAGGCCAAGAAGCAGGGACTTGAGCAGTCGCCGGAGTACCTGGAAAAGCTCAAGGAGTTTCAGAAATTAAGCCTGATAAGCATGCTCCTCACAAAAGAGATTGAAGAGAAAGCAAAGGTAACGGAAGAAGACGTAAAGAAATATTATGATACTCACCCCGATGAATTCTCAACAGACCGCGCAAGGGCGAGTCATATCCTCGTAAGCACAAAGGAGGAGGCTGACAGTCTGCTGAAAAAGCTGAAGGCAGGAGAGGACTTTGCTGCCCTCGCCAAGAAAAACTCTATAGACAAGGGCTCGGCAGCAAAGGGCGGTGACCTTGGATTCTTCGGAAGGGGACAGATGGTTCCTGAATTCGAGAAAACGGTCTTCTCAATGAAAAAAGGTGAGATAAGTGAGCCGGTAAAGACACAGTTCGGCTATCATATTATCAAGCTGACAGACCTGGAAAAGGGAGAGAAGGCCGGGTTTGACAAGGTTAAGGAGAGTTTATCAAAAAAACTGCTCACGGAAAAACGGCGGGCAGCGTTTGACAGTTACATTGAAAAACTGAAGAACTCTTATAAAGTGGAAATAAATGAGGATAAGCTGAAGGATTTAAAATTAACCGACCAAAAGTGATGATGTCGTAAAAAACTGAAACAAGATAACATAA
>BDTQ01000127.1 GCA_002898135.1 bacterium BMS3Bbin07 | reverse complement strand
ACACCCTGCTTGACCATGTGTACAGGAAAACATACCGGGCAGAACGCGGACAGCACGGAATGGGAAAAAAGATGCACGGCCGCGACGGTAAGGACCTGCTTATCAGCGTTCCGGTGGGCACTGTTGTAAAGGATGCCGAGACCGGAGAGGTGCTTGCAGACCTCGATACCCCATTTGCCGAGATATTTATTGCAAAGGCTGGACGGGGTGGACTCGGCAATGCACATTTTGCCACATCCACAAGACAGGCGCCAAGGTTTGCCCAGCCGGGAGAACCCGGAGAAGAGAGAAAGATTATTCTCGAGCTTAAACTCCTTGCCGACGTGGGGCTCATCGGACTTCCCAATGCAGGGAAATCCACCCTTATAGCCGCCATATCCTCGGCAAGGCCCAAAATAGCTGATTATCCATTCACCACCCTGAAACCAAATCTCGGGGTGGTCAAGACCGGGAATTTTCAGAGCTTTGTGGTTGCCGATATTCCGGGACTGATCGAAGGTGCACACAGGGGTGCAGGACTCGGCTTTCAGTTCCTCAGACACGTTGAAAGGACAAAACTGCTCGTGCACCTCGTGGATGTCTCGGAGATGACCCTTGGGGACCCTGTTGACAACCTGCTTAAGGTTAACCGCGAACTCGAGCTTTACAGCAAAGAACTCAGCCTGAGGCCACAGATAGTTGTTGCAACAAAGACGGATATTGCCACGGAAGAACGGCTCAAAAGATTGAGGGAATATTGTAAAATGAACGGTATACCATTTTTCGAGATATCTGCCATGACAGCCAAAGGGATCAAGGAACTGGTTTCCCATCTTGCAATGGAGGTAAAAAAACTGAGAGAGCAGGAAGAAAAATGAGGACAGTCATAAAAATAGGGAGCAGCCTTCTTGCTACCGGTGACAGCCTTGATGAATCAAGGATAGAGGCGCTGGTAAGAGACATCTCTGAGGTGCATTCCATGGGAAACGAGGTTATTGTAGTCTCCTCCGGAGCAATTGCCGCAGGCATGAAAAAACTGGGGCTCAGGAAAAAACCCTCTGATATCAGACACAAACAGGCCGCTGCCTCTGTCGGACAGAGCACACTCATGTGGGCCTACGAAAAGAGTTTCAGCCTACACGGTAAAAAGGTGGCACAGATACTTCTCACAAGGGATGCCTTTTATGACAGGGTACGATATATAAATGCAAAAAATACCATCCTGACCCTCCTTGACTATAACATCATCCCCATTATCAATGAGAATGACTCAGTGGCCATAGATGAGATAAAATTCGGAGACAACGACCAGCTTGCCTCACTGGTAGCAGGCCTGGTGGATGCAGACCGGCTCGTAATGCTCTCGGATGTTGACGGGCTATACACAAGGGACCCACGGCGTTACAAAGGCGCCGGGCTTATACCTGTAGTGGAGAAGATAACACCTGAAATTGAAGCGTTATCAGGAGGAACCGGCAGCCTCGTTGGCACCGGGGGTATGTACTCAAAGCTCCTTGCAGCAAAAAGGGCCATGCAATGCGGCATCAGGGTAAATATTATAAGCGGCAAGGTGCCCGGGCTGCTCCCGTCACTGTTTAACGGCAGGTCCTGCGGCACGGAGTTCAAACCGCGGGAAGAAAAGATCCCGGCCAGGAAGGGCTGGATTGCCTTTGGCCTGCGGGCCAGGGGCAGCATCATGGTTGACGATGGTGCAAGGGATGCCATACTTTTAAGGGGAAAGAGCCTCCTGCCTTCCGGGATAATCTCTGTTGAAGGGAGTTTCAAGGCCGGAGATGCTGTATATTGTACTGATAGGGGGGGTAACAGATTTGCAAAGGGCCTCACCAATTACTCCTCTGAAGAGGTCGGCAAACTAAAAGGGCTCCGCACCTCAGAGATAGAAAAAACCATTGGTTACAGATATTCCGACGAGGTTATCCACAGGGACAACCTCGTGCTGCTACAGGGATAGATAGTTCCAGTTGCGGAAAAAGGATAGATGCTGAATCAAGTTCAGCATGACAGTAAATAGCAGGAAATTGTTATTACGAATGGCGCTTTGTGGTTTGTAATCAGCACCTATCTAAGATGAATATACCTTCTGAAACCGGTTAACTTTCTCTGTCAGTTCTTCAACGGTAATCATTTCGCCGCCGCTCCTTCCGTAAAACCTTACTTCCGAGAGACCATTAACTGCAAGCCTGACATCCTCAACCATTTGACCGAGGTTCAGCTCTGCCACAAGAAATCTCTTGCCTATACGGGCAAGGTCATTTATCTGCTTCTCGGGAAAGGGGAAGAGCGTTACAGGTCTGAAGAGCCCTACTCTGCATCCGTCTTTCCTCAAAGACCTCACGGCTGACAGGCACACCCTTGCAGCTATTCCGAATGCAACAATCACCACATCTGCATCATCAACCATATAGGACTCATACATGACGTCCTCCTGCTTCATCCTCTGATACTTCCCCTGGAGCTTCAGGTTCTGCATCTCAAGCCTGCCCTCACCGAGATAGAGAGACTTAATCACCCTCGGAGGCCTTGACCGGCAGCCATCAAGCACCCAGTCCTTTGAAGGCAGGGCAGGCGGCACATACTCAGCCGGAACAAAGGGCTCCATCATCTGTCCAAGGACGCCGTCTGCAAGAAGCATTACGGGATTTCTGTATGCATCAGCCCTGTCAAAGGCCTTCATCGTAAGCGTCCATAGCTCCTGATGACAGAAGGGGGCATACACGAGTAACCTGTAGTCCCCATGCCCGCCCCCCCTTGTTGACTGAAAGTAATCCTGCTGACTGCCTGATATATTACCAAGCCCCGGACCACCCCGCTGGATATTAACGATAACCGCCGGAAGTTCGGCCCCTGCCAGGTAGGAGATACCTTCCTGCTTGAGGCTTATTCCGGGAGAGGAAGAGGAGGTCATTGCCCTTACACCCGCTGCAGAAGCACCATAAACCATGTTTACGGCTGCAAGCTCACTCTCCGCCTGTATAAAGACACCTCCGGCCTCGGGCATTCTCCAGGACATATATTCGGGGATTTCATTCTGGGGGGTGATAGGATAGCCGGCATAAAAAAGGCAGCCAGCCATAATTGCCGCCTCTGCAACAACCTCATTGCCTTTCATCAAGAGAGATTCAGTCATCAATCAACCTCTTTTCAGATTACGAACCTCTTTTATCCTGTTTTTCTCATCCATTATCAATACTCTTGGTACGGCAGCAGATATCTCCTTTTCATCCACCCAGGAATATGAAAATATGATTATCCTGTCACCGGGAATGGCCTTTCTTGCAGTTGGACCATTGAGCATAAAGCTCCTGCTCCCACGTTCGCCAGGGATGATGTAGGTTGTAAATCTCTCTCCGTTATCAAGATTGCTTACATGAACCTGCTCATAGGGCAGCATGCCAGCCGCCTCCAGTATATCCTCATCTATGCTTATACTCCCCTCATACCGGAGGATACAATCCGTAACCGTGGCCATGTGAATCTTGGCCTTTAACATGCATCTGAACATTTATCCTTACCTGCCTATAGTCTTTTATATCAAGATACTTTTGGGTCATCAACGAAAGTTCAGCCCAAGTGTCATGTCAACCTTATTATAATGCCGGGGTGTTTGAATCGTCATTCCCGCTATGTCGGGAATCATATCCCTCTTTGATTCCGGACAAGCCGGAATGACACTTGAGAGTTGACATAACAATTGGTACAGACTTCAGTTTCATTCAATAATTTTTGGAACCCGGTAAAAACCGTCTGAGACCTGAGGGGCATTTCTCAGGGCATCCTCCCGTGGCAGCGAGGTCCCCGGCACATCATCACGAAAGACATTCTTTATGGGAATTACATGACTGGTAGGCTCAACCCCGGATGTTTCCAGCTCGTTAAGTTTATCAACATAATCCAGTATCTCATTCAACTGGGCTCCGTAGACATCCTTTTCATCACCTGTTAATCCCAGCCTTGCAAGCCGGGCTATATGTTCAACATCACTGCCTGAAATCTTCATCTCTTTAACCTCCGGATTCTCTGCACGTCATAAAAAGGAAGGCGAGGTAACCTCGCCACTACTGTTATGTGGTCTGTTATGCTCTTCACCAACAACAAAGAATCAAAGTCTTATATCCTCTCTAAATGTGCAAACTTAAGGGCCAGCCTCTTTATTCCTACTCCCGGAAAGTTTACACAGACCTTCAGGTCATCACCCTTGCCGTAGCAATCTCTTACAACGCCTATACCCCACTTTGGATGGCGGACACGACAACCGGTTTTATATGGAAATGCGTAAACAACCGCCTTGTTCCTGGCAAAGCCTTTCTCCTTGCTGCCATTACCTGAAACCCGCTTGCATGCAGCCTTCTCCACCCAATGACAATGCTCCCGGGGTATATCCTTCAGGAATCTTGAAGGCTCCTGTTCCTGCCGCTTTGAGAATATTCTCCTCCTCCTTGCCCCGGTAAGGCAGAGAATGTCTTTCGCCCTTGTCAGTCCAACATAGAAAAGACGCCTTTCCTCATAGACCTCCTCTTCATTGTCAACAGACTTAAAGTACGGGATCAGGCCTTCTTCAATGCCAACAATAAATACCACCGGGAACTCAAGCCCCTTGGCAGTATGAAGGGTCATCAGCGAAATGGAATCATCAGGCACGGATTCATCGAGCCTTGTAACAAGCGAAACCCTGTCAAGGAACTCATTGATTGACGACCCCTCAGCAGAGACCATCAACTCGGTCAGGTTCTGAATCCTCTGTTCTTCAAGGTCCTCGGCATATCCAGTCAGCTCTACAACCGACTTGATAGCCTCAGAGGCTGATGAATCCTTGAGTCCTGATATCCCGTTTATGAGTTTGAGAAAGACATCAAGCTTGTCTATAACGGCCTGGGAAGAAGACTTTGTCTTACAGATACGCCTGATTGCCTCAAAAAGACTTATCCCTCTCCTCTTGGACTCCTGCTCAATCTTGTTAAGTGTGGCAGAGCCGATGCCCCTGTGAGGTGTATTTATTATCCTTCTGAGGCTGACATTATCATGGTGATTCACACAGAGTCTGAGATAGGCGACTACATCCTTGACCTCTTTTCTCTCGAAAAAACTCATTCCTCCAACTACACGGTATGGAATCCCTTCTCTCCTGAGAGCCTCTTCTATAACCCTTGACTGCAGGTTTATACGGTAAAGCACTGCCATGTCCCTGTAATTGTAAACACCCTTGAGATAAATATCCTTGATCGTCCTTACAACATACTTTGCCTCATCCTCCTCAACAGGGAGCCAGTAGAAAAAAACCTTCTCCCCCCTGCCGCGGTCGGTCCAGAGGGTTTTTACATTTCTCTTAGGGTTTTGGGATATGATGGAGCCGGATACATCGAGAATATTTTGAGTACTGCGGTAGTTCTGCTCAAGCTTTATGACCTTGACACCCGGGAAATCCTTCTCAAAGTTGAGTATGTTTTTCACCTCTGCACCCCTGAAGCGATAAATACTCTGGTCGTCGTCCCCAACTGCAAAAATATTTCCATGACCGGATGCAAGGAGTTTAACCAACTGATACTGGGCACGGTTTGTGTCCTGGAATTCATCCACAAGTATGTAGGCAAACTTTTCACGATACTTCTCGAGCACTTCCGGATGTTCCTGAAAGAGCCGTACGGTAAGCATTAACAGGTCATCAAAATCAAGGGCATTACACCGCCTTAACTCATCCTGAAATCTTATATAGACCTTGGCGAGTTTCTCGTCAAAGCCAAAGCCGTCACCGGAAGAGAGAAACTCTTCAGGGGTGACCATGGATGCCTTCAGTGAACTTATCCTTGAAGCAACCCCCTTGTACAGGGCCTCATATATCTTTAACTCCCTGAGTATATGTCTAATCAGGCTGTGCCTGTCACTTTCATCGTATATTACAAATTCAGGTCTGTATCCCAGGGCCGTTATATCACTTCTCAGAATCCTGTTACACTGGGAATGGAACGTCCCTATCCAGCACCCTTTCAAATCCTCAGAAATGAGCGAAGATATCCTCTCCTTCATCTCATTTGCAGCCTTATTGGTAAAGGTAACTGTAAAAATGGAAGCCGGAGGGATATTCTTCTCTTTTGTAAGGATGGCATACTTGTGGGTTATGACTCTGGTCTTCCCGCTCCCGGCACCTGCAAGTACTAAAAGAGGCCCGTCTGTATGAAGCAGTGCCTCCTTCTGTTGAGGATTCAGGCCATTTTGCAATTCTTCTTTGCTCATCTCCCATTCCCCCTTTTGTTTAGTACAGAGCCCGGAGTACTCAAAGAAGTTCTGAAACTGGAAAGTTGAGGATTCTGAATAGTGAAAAACCCAACTTCCTAATTTCCAAACTTCTTATCTTCTCTCTGTCTTCCCCGCACTCTCTGCTTTTTTTATGTTTCTGAAAATATAAGACTCCAGCCACAATTCTCCTCTGTTCTATGCTACAAACTCCAGGGTATCTATTAGAATAACAGATTTCCGCCTTCTAAATCCATTGACAGGGCCTATTCAACAGTCACACTCTTGGCAAGATTCCTTGGCTGATCAACGTCACACCCCCTCAACACCCCGATATGATATGCCAGCAACTGGAGGGGAACAGCCATAAGCACTGCCTCCAGATAGGGGTTTGTATCAGGTATCCCGATGGTATAATCAGCCTGCTGAACCTCTCTGAGCAGGTTATCACTCATAACGACAACAGCCTTTCCGCCCCTGGCCTTTACCTCTGATATATTGGACAGGACCTTCTCCTTCAGCAGACCACGCTGCACCAGGAATACCACGGGCACATCCTCGTCTATCAGGGCAATCGGTCCATGCTTCATCTCACCTGCCGGATAGCCCTCTGCATGTATGTATGAAATCTCCTTCAGTTTTAATGCACCCTCAAGTGCTATGGGATGAAGAATCCCCCTGCCGAGATAGAGAAAATCCTTTGCCTTGAACAGCTCTTTTGCCACTGCAACTATTGCATCTTCATTACTTAGAATCTTCTCTATCTTTTCAGGCACCTTCAGCAGTTCTGCAATCATGCCCACGGCATCCTGTTCCCCTAAACTTCCCCCGATCCTTGCCAATATCAGGGAGAAGAGATACAGGGAGAAGAGCTGGGAGGTAAATGCCTTTGTGGAGGCAACACCGATCTCAGGCCCTGAATGGGTGTAGAAGACCGCATCCGCCTCCCTTGCAGAGGTTGCTCCCAGGGCATTACAGATGCTGAGGGTCATGGCGCCACGCCTCTTTGCCTCCCGCTGCGCTGCAAGGGTGTCTGCCGTCTCTCCGGACTGGGTTATGGAAATAAACAGGTCCTTGTCACCTATTAACGGCCGCCGGTAGCGAAATTCCGAAGCAAGGTCCACCTCAACAGGTACTCTCGCTATCTGCTCTATCATATATTTGCCGGCAAGTGCTGCATGCCAGGACGTCCCGCAGGCGCCTATAAATATACGCTCAACGCCTCTGAGCATCCCCTCATCAAGCATGAACTCGCCAAGGTTAACCTCTCCCCTCTCAGGGAATATCCTGCCACGCAGGGTATCTGAGAGGGCCCGGGGCTGCTCATGAATCTCTTTAAGCATATAGTGCTTATAGCCGCCCTTGTCAGCACCGGCAGCCATCGGGGGTATAAACTCGATCTCCCTCTCAAGGGTATTGCCACTGAGGTCCATAATCCTGTACCCTTCCGGGCTGAGCACAACCATATCGTTATCCTCGAGAAAGATTACCCGTCCTGTCCTTGCATGAAAAGCCGGCACATCAGAGGCAAGGAAAAACTCTCCTTCACCTATGCCAAGCACCAGGGGACTGTCCTTCCTGACGCCGATCATCTTCTGCGGGTCACTGGCGGAAAGGACCAGTATGGCATATGCCCCCCGGGCATCCTTAAGGGCCATCCTGACAGCCTCTTCAAATTTATAATCCCTGCTGTATCTGTCTATCAGGTGACACAGCACCTCGGTATCGGTCTCCGAGGTAAACATGTAGCCCAGATCGGTCAGCTCTTTTTTGAGATCAAGATAGTTTTCTATAATCCCGTTATGCACAAGGACTATATTGTCTGAACTGTGGGGATGGGCATTATATTCAGACGGCACACCATGGGTTGCCCACCTCGTGTGTCCGATGGCCACATTCGCTGCAGGCTTATCCGTATATACAATAGCCTCCAGGTCCTTGATCTTCCCCTTGCACCTCCGAACCTCAATACCGTTGTCCGTGGGAAAGGCAACACCTGCTGAATCGTAGCCCCTGTATTCAAGGTGTCTCAAGCCTTCAACCACAAGATCAACTGCATCCTCTCTGCCTATATATCCTATTATTCCACACATAGTCCGTTACCGCTGCTTTTTCTTCTTCATTTTTTTTGCCCACCCCTTTATATGCCTCTCCTGAGACCTGCTGATCGCAAGTGCACCTGCGGGGACATCCCTTGTTACGGTTGACCCCGCACCAACATAGGCCCCCTTTTCAACCCTTACAGGCGCAACAAGCTGTGTATCACTCCCTATAAAAACACCCTCCTCTATAACTGTCCGGTGTTTTTTCACCCCGTCATAATTACATGTGATGGTGCCTGCCCCTATATTTACGTTCTTTCCCACATCCGCATCTCCGATATAGCTGAGATGCTGCGCCTTTGCGCCCTCACCTATAGTCGATGCCTTAACCTCAACAAAATTGCCGATCCTCGCATCCTTCATAATCCTCGCACCGGGCCTCAGCCTGGCAAAGGGACCTATAATTGTATTGCCCTGTATTTCGGCTGATTCAATAACTGACGAATCCTTTATGGTGACCCCGTCACCTATGGTGCTGTCCGTTATTCTTACATCCGGATAGATGACGCATCCACTGCCGATACTCGTCTTTCCCTCAAGATAAACATTGGGGTAGATATGTGTACCTTCACCTATAACCACCTCCGGATGGATATAAACCGAGGTCTCATCCATAAAACTCACATCCCTCTCAAGCCAGTACCTGACTGTTTTTTCTCGCAATATCCTCTGAGCCCTCAGCAGCTCCTCCGTGGTATTGATACCCATAAACTCCCTCTCGTCACCGGAGCAGTAGACTCCGCATCCCAACCCCTTTTGGGAGGCAATCTCCAGGATATCCGTAAGGTAGTACTCACCCTTTTTGCTGTTAAGCCCTATCTTCTTCAGCAGGGTCAGGGCCTGGGGCTTAAAGAGATAGATGCCGCTGTTTACCTCATTTATAGCCTTCTCCTCTTCAGTGGCATCCCTTTCCTCCCTTATCCCGAGGGGAATATCGGACCTGTCCCTTAATATCCTGCCGTACCCGGTCGGGTCCCCTGCAACAAAGGACAGAAGACTGAGGCTCTTTCTTGCACGTCTGTGTTTTGTTATGAACTTTCTGAGTGTCATGGCGCTGACAAGCGGTGTATCACCGTTGAGGACAAGGATGTCTCCATGAAATCCCCTGAGCGCCTTTCCCGCACTCATGAGGGCATGGGCTGTGCCCAGCGGCGTCTTCTGCAAGGCAAGCCGAACGTCCTCTGATTTGAGCGCCTCCTTCAAGGCATTCCCGTTATCTCTTCCCACGACCACAATAACCCTCTCAGGCCCAAGTCCCGACAGGGCACGGAGGACATAATGGATCATCGGAATGCCATTAAGCTTGTGCAGCACCTTTGGGATGGTTGATTTCATTCTCGTCCCCTGTCCGGCAGCAAGCACCACACAGGCAAGTGCCTTCTTCATGATTTCAACCTCACCCTTACTTTAAGTGTCAGCACCCTCTTGCCCCTGACAACCTTTACAGGCACCACCTCTCCCTCTCTCTTGCCCATCATGGCCTTCTTCAAATCATCCATTGAGGTCACCTTTTTTCCGTCAATATCAATTATTATGTCTCCCCCGAGATAAAAAATAATTCCGCTGATCTCAACGGGTCTGTTGCCACCCCTGATACCGGCCCTTGCAGCCGGGCCTTTCGGGTCCACCTCGGAAACGAGTATACCTGTATCAACAGGGAGCCTTAATGCAGCGGACAGTTCCTTCCAGAGCGGCACGCCTGTTATTCCAAACCAGGGCCTCTTCACCCGTCCGTACTTGATCAGGTCGGGTATCAGGCCCTTTGCCGTATTTACCGGTATGGCAAACCCGATCCCGACATTGCCTCCCGACGGGCTGAAGATAGCGGTATTTATAGCAACGACTTCTCCTGATGTGTTTATCAGGGGGCCGCCCGAGTTTCCCGGATTTATTGGTGCATCAGTCTGTATGACATTCTCTATCACCCTGCCGGACTCCGTTGTCAAAGGCCGCCCCAACGCACTGATAATCCCTGTGGTAAGGGTAGAGGTAAGCCCAAAGGGATTGCCTATGGCATAGACCTTCTGGCCGACCTGGAGTCTTTCCGAATCACCAAGCCTAAGGGGAATCAAACCCTTTACACGGGGTATCTTGATAATGGCAATATCGTTTTCCGGGTCAGCCCCGACAAACGTTGCACTGTACTTGTCTCCATTACTCAAGGTAACCGTTATCTCTGAAGCACCCTCTATCACGTGATAGTTGGTAAGCACGTAACCTGCGGGGTCGATTATGGAGCCGGAGCCGGCACCCTTACGGGGATATATTGAAAAAAAATCCCTTATCAGGGTAGTGGTGGTGATATTGACAACCGAAGGGCTTACCTCTTTGTAAACCCTTATGTTAATCGCCTCCTCAGGGGTAAGGGCATAAATGCTGGTAACCAGGATTAATACTACGGATACTATCAAAGTGAGCAGGAGACCCTGCCTCGATAAAATGGCTCTCCACGGCAGGCGCGAGTAAGAATCTGTCTCTGATGTAGAGTAACTCATATATAAATCTTATAGATCATCATCCGATGTTCTTATTATTGTCTGTATAGTTTTTCGTCTGTATACTTTTTCAGCCCTGGCTGTTATTTTTCAGCCTTGGCCATCACTTCATCAGGGATGTCAAAGTTTGCGTAGACATTCTGTACATCATCAAGGTCTTCAAGTATCTCCATGAGCCTGATCATCTTCTCTGCCGTACTACCATCCAGGGAGACACAGGACTTTGGAAGCATGGTTATCTCCGCCACAGAGACGGGGATACCCCGTTCCAGAAGCACATCCTTAACCTTTTTAAGGTCTTCCGGGGCTGTAATTATCGCGTAGTGAGCTTCACTGGGATCATTCTTCATATCCTCTGCACCCGCATCAATGACAATCCTCATAAGTGTATCCTCGTC
>BDTQ01000126.1 GCA_002898135.1 bacterium BMS3Bbin07 | reverse complement strand
AAAAAAGCCCCGGGGTATGGCAGAGGTAACCCTCTTCGTGTCAGGGTTGTATCCGGACGGACAGGACAACGGCAATGGCAGTGAGAGGCTGTTAACGGTCACAAGGCGTCTTTACCGCTCGGGTGAGAGTGAATACCTTATAAACAAACATGTGTGCCGTCTGAAGGACATCAGGGAGATGTTCCTTGATACCGGCCTTGAGATGAAGAGCTATTCCGTGCTGGAGCAGGGCAGGATAGGTGAGATCATTAATGCCAGGCCTGTTGACAGGAGGTTCCTGATAGAAGAGGTTGCAGGTGTGATGAAGTACAAGGTGAGGAAGGCCGAGGCCCAGAGCAAGCTGGAATCCTCAAAGCAGAATCTTCAGAGGGTCACTGACATTATCTCGGAGGTAAAACGTCATCTTAATTCCCTTGACCGTCAGGCAAAAAAGGCTGAGAGATACAAAAAACTGATCGATGCCCTGAAGGAGATTGAACTCAGGACATCAAAGAGGGAATACGTCGGGATGAATCAGTCCCTTCAGGATGTGTCCGGGGCGCTGGATGTGCTGAAAACGGAGGAGGTCCGCAAGAGGGCGGTTATGGCACAACTGGAGTCATCCCTGCAGCAAAAGAGGCTCCTCATGGTCGAGAAGGAAAAAGAGGTGGATGCAATAAACACGGACCTTCAGGCCATAGAGAAGAGCATTGCAGAGATGGAGAGGACAATAGCCGTAAACAGGACGGAGATTGAGCACCTCGGCAACTATATCATCACCCTTCAGGGGCGGATTGAAGAGACAAGAAACCTGCTGGAGGAGAAGAGGCTGCGAGCCGGGGAGATTTCAGGAAAGGATGCACATATCCAGGCCAGGCTTGACTCCCTGAAGGAGACGTTATCTCAACGTAAGGAAGAACTTTTAGAGGCGGAAGAGGGGATATTTTCGCTTGAAGAGGATATTGACGACAAGAGGAGAGAGCTTTTCAGGTTTACTGATTCCCTCGGCCTGTTAAGAAATGAATTGAACAGGCTTGAGACTACACATGAGGCACAGTCAAGGAGGGTCTCAACCTCTGAAAGAGAGGCCGAGGAGACCGGGAGGCGGGTATCGGAGTTAAAAGCGGAGATGGAGCGTATAGAAGGGGATATAGGGCAAAGGAGTGCAGCGCTTGGTCAATGGAGGGAAAAGAGAGATGGATACCTTAAAGAGATTGCCGGGCTGAAAGAGGGAGTAGAGGGACTGAGGCAGAAGAGGTCGGAACTCAGAGAGGAAGTGGCCTCTCTGCGGTCACGGATTCAGTCCCTTCAGGAGATGGTTACAGGAAATCTTGACAGGGAGATGATTCAAAAGGCCGGTATCAGCATTATGGCTTCCCTGTCAGAGGTAGTAGAGGTAGACCCAAGATATGAGAAGGCCGTGGAGGCTGCACTATCAGATAAGATAAAGGGTTTCGTTGTATCAACAACAGAGGATATTAAAAAATCCGTGGAATTAGTCAATCGTGGAAACCTGCCGAGAACCGCCTTCCTCTCATGGCAGATGAATAACGAAAAACAACAAACAACAAACGGCGAATGGCATATGAAAAACGGAGAGGCTGCTCCGGTTCTCGGTTCGGTTGTCCGCTCTGAGGATAATTATGCCTCCCTTGTCAAATCCCTGCTGAAGGACTATCTGCTGACAGAGGACATGGATAGCGCCATTGCATTGCTGAAAGGTGAAGAGGAGATGCCTCTGCACGTGAGGGTGGTCACATTAAACGGGGAGGTACTTGAACCCGGGGGGGCTGTGCTCTGCGGCAGTGGCTCGGGCATCCTGAGACTCAGGAGAGATCTCCGTGAGCTTGAGGCATCTGTTCAGAAACACAGTGATGTAATTGCTGAGGTTGAGGCATCAATTTCCGGGGCTGATCAGAGAATAGAGGAGTTAAAATCCCTCCTCAGAGAGGTAGACTCCGAGATCGTATCCCATGAAAAGGAGCTCTCCCTGCTTCAGGCATCTGAGCGGAGGTTCGCTGAGGACAGAGACAGACTGGAGAAGAAACTCGGGTTCATACACCTGGACATACAGGAGCTGCATAAGGAACTCGATGGTCTTGAAGAGGATATTTCAAGAAAGAAAGAGGAGGTCGCTTCCGAGGAAGAGCACAAGAGGACTATTGAATCAGGGCTTGGTATCCTGCAGGAGGAGCTCTCTGTGAGGCGTTCCGGGATTGATGCAAAGAGGCATCTGCTGACTGACCTGAAGGTTGAGATTAATGGATATACCGAAAGGCTCAGCTCCATAACAAGGGAGAGGGAAGCCCTTCAGAGGGAAGTTGGCGGCCTTCAGAAGAAAGAGATATCCCTTGAGGAAGAGATACAGAATAACAGCAGGATCGTTCAGAAGAAGAAGGATAGCTCCGCAGGACTTGAAGAGAGACTGAAAGAGGCCGTCTCAGGTGCCGGTACGCTCAGGCAGAGGATATCTGAGAAGAGAGACGCTATGAGGGATGAGCGTGAGAGCATTGTTGCCGACGATGAAGCCCTGAAGAGAGAGAGGCATGAGATCGAGAGGCTGGGCAATGAGGTGCATGAAAAGGAGGTTTTAAAGGCAGAGCTGCTCCTTAAGATCTCGAATCTTGTTGACGGTATAAGGGAGAAATACCAGGTAGACCTTGCCGGTACAGATATATCCACTTCTGAAGTTGAAGAGGAAGACCATCAGAAGGTACTGGAGCTGAGGGAGAAGATACAGGCAATGGGGCATGTAAACCTTGGCTCCCTGGATGAATACAGGGAACTAAAAGAGAGGCATGAGTTTCTTACCGCTCAGCATGAAGATATAGTCCAGTCCATTACAGAGCTTCAGGAGGCCATCACACGCATAAACAGGACCACGAGAAAACGTCTGAAGGAGGCCTTTGACCTGCTGAACCGGAAATTCGGTGAGGTTTTTAAACTCCTCTTTGGCGGGGGCAGTGCAGAGCTCAGACTTACTGATGAGGCCGATATCCTCGAGTCGGGCATTGACATAATAGTCCAGCCGCCGGGGAAGAAACTGCAGAACCTCAACCTCCTTTCAGGCGGTGAGAAGGCCCTGGCAGCCCTGTCGCTCCTCTTTGCCGGGTTTCTTTTAAAACCCACTCCCCTCTGTATCCTTGACGAGGCGGACGCGCCCCTTGATGAGACCAATACAGAGAGGTTCAAGGCCATGATCAAAGACCTCTCGGTAAATATACAGTTTATAGTCATAACCCACAACAGGATAACAATGGAAGCTGCTGATTACCTGTACGGGATTACCATGGAGGAGCCGGGCATTTCAAAAGTCCTGTCAATGGAGTTTGTCTGAATATGCGCTGACCGTTCAGATTCTCTGATATGCAGGAGATTATTTTGACAGGCTAAACAGGTATTTTTATGGAAAGAAGAAAGTTCAGAAGGTTTAGTGTACAGGGCAACGTGGAGGGCAATATTATCCTTAAGGCTGATATTGATATAATAGATATCAGCCTTAACGGAATGCTTTTTCTGATAACAAAAAGGTTGAATACCAACAGCAGGTGCCGTGTTAATCTGAATATCGGCGATGCCAAGGTTGGACTTGACGGCAGTGTAATAAGGTCAAGCCTGAAAGAGAGCAGGCAGATACAGAGCGATTTCCAGCCCATATATGAAGTCGCGGTAAAATTCGTCCGTTTGTCGGATAAAAGAAAATCAGAGCTCCAGAAAATAATCGACTATCTTAAGGAATGCAGCGACTCTACAGACTATTAAAGAAAGATAACGTGAGTACCTCCCCGGAGGACCTTATCTGTTATGGTTTTGATGCATCAAGGATTCAGGTGATGCCGATGGCCGTTGTATGGCCTGAAGACACGGAAGATGTCGTAAAGGTCTCTGAATTCGCCTACGAAAACGATATCCCCCTTGTTCCGCGGGGCGCCGGAACCAGTACCACAGGCGGTGCAGTGCCTTGCAGGGGCGGGATTGTCATCAGTCTTGAGAGGATGGACCGGATTCTTGAGGTGGATACTGATAACCTGACGGTCCTTGTGGAGCCGGGAGTTATAAACGGAAGTCTCCAGAAGGAGCTCGGCACAAGGGGATATTTTTATCCCCCTGACCCTGCAAGTATGAATTTTTGCACCATTGGTGGTAATGTGGCGGAAAATGCAGGCGGGCCAAGGGCAATAAAGTATGGTGTTACCGGAGACTATGTTATGGCCCTTGAGGCGGTATTGCCTGACGGAAGGCTCATTCAGACAGGTGTAAGGACACCAAAGGGTGTTGTTGGTTACGACCTGAAGAGCCTCCTTGTGGGCTCGGAAGGGACACTCTCCATCATAACCGGGATACGTCTGAAGATACTCCCCGAACCTCAGAGCATTATCACGCTCCTTGTATCTTTTGACGACCTGAGGGCCTCGGGAGATGCGGTCTCGGGGATTATATCTTCAAAGGTGATTCCCCGAACCCTTGAGTTTATGGACAGGGCGGCCATCCAGGCTGCTGAAACCTATAATCCCTGCGGGCTGAAGGATGCAGAGGCACTGCTCATTATAGAGCTTGACGGTGATCTCAAGACCGTACAGAGGGAGTCTCAGAAGGTTGTAGAGGTCTGCACAGCCCTGGGAGCCGAGGTGAGAGTTGCCGAGGATAACGCATCAAGAAATAACCTCTGGGAATGCAGGAGGGCGGTCTCTCCGGCACTTCACACTATAGCGCCGACCAAGATAAGCGAAGATATAGTTGTGCCAAGGACAAGGATACCTGATATGCTAATATTCCTGAGAAAGCTGTCGGAAGAGAACGGCATAAAGATAGTGAACTTTGGTCATGCAGGTGACGGTAATATCCACGTAAACATAATGGTTGATGAAGAGAACGCGGAGGAATACAGGAAGGGCCTCTCCCTGGTCAAAAAGATATTCTCTGAGACCCTGAGGCTTGGCGGAACCATCTCTGGTGAACACGGAGTCGGTCTTACAAAGGCGGAATATATCGAGATGGAGATAAGGCCTTCAGAGATGGACCTTATGCGGGGGATAAAAAAGCTGTTTGACCACAAGAACATCCTGAATCCGGGCAAGGTATTCCCATGATAGCGGTCTTCTCCTTTGTTCTCTATCTGTCCAGCCTGCTCTGGAAGCCCTTCTTTTATGTTGCCATCCTGTTTCAGGGGGCATACATACTTTCAAGAGGAGTCGCCCTCGGCAGGCTTCCCCTTGTAGGGCTTCACGATACCCTGACCTTTCTCTCATTCTCTACCGCCATATTCAGTGTCCCCTTCTATTTAACTCTTAAGGAGAAAAAAGGGTTTTTGGAGTCAATGGCAGTACTTGCAGCTGTGTTCGCCATACTGGGCTATCTGTCACCTCAGGTCAATACGCCCCTGCCCCCTGTGCTCAAGACATACTGGTTTGAACTCCACGTGGTACTGTCGTTCTTCTCTTACGGGCTCTTCGGCATTGGGGCAATCCTGGGACTGCGATATCTGTTTCTCTCAGACAGTGATACCGAAGCCCTGCAGTACAAGGCCATTCTCATAGGATATCTCATCTTCTCGCTCTCCATGGTCTTTGGCGGCATATGGGCCTTTCTTGCCTGGGGAACATACTGGTTGTGGACACCAAAGGAGATATGGACCACGCTCCTGTGGCTCACTTACACCCTCTATCTTCACCTCAGGTTCAGACCGTGGTGGCTGGGGAAAAAGATTGTAATAACAGGTATTGCAGGGTATCTTGTTGTCCTGTTTACATATCTTGGGGTAGGGCTCCTTATGAAGAGCTCTCACTCGTTTTAACAGCAGGGTATTTGAATTTTATTTTGAACAGATAAGACATGTATTCAATACTGAAATCCATAAGGACAACCAATTTCCTGCTCATGTTTCTCATGGGTCTGCTTGTATACGGGGCAGTTGCAATGCCCCTGAGCCCGTCATTTGAGAGCCTTGCCTCAATGGCGCTCTTTGATTGGCTGAAGACGGCCCCGCTTGCTGCAAGCTGGTGGCTCTATGGCAGCATGGTGGTAGTCTTTCTTCTGGTGATAAATACGGTTGTATGCAGCGTGGATTCCGTCCTGAAAAAACGGAAAGGCAGACACTGGCTTCTCACAATATCCCCCCAGGTTATCCACGCAGGTTTCTGTTTTATCATGCTCGCCCACCTTGTCAGCAGCTATGGCAGTTTTCATAAACATGCGGTGCTTTATGAAGGATACGGTGTTACTCTGGACTCGGGTGTAGAGGTCTATCTTAAAAGGATTAACTCCCGGGTGGAGTCAGGTCACGTAACAGATATGGAGGCAGAGATCTTTTACAAATATCCCGACGGGAGCGTTAGCCAGGATGCCATATCCCCCAATAATCCTTCCTTCATGGATGGAACAGGGCTTTATCTTAAAAAGGTAACCCTTAAGCCCGCACCGGCGGCATTAGTGCTGTTCAGCTATGATCCGGGTGCCCCCTGGGCCCTCGTTGGCGGTGTGCTCTTTCTGTCAGGCATCTTCACGCTTGTAATCCTTAAACTGCAGGACAGGAATCAGGCACTGATTGACACTGACACAGTATAACCTGGTTCATGATTCCTTTCCCCCCTCCTTGCGGGAAAGGACGAGGTCCCTCAGTGTTTCCTTGCCGAGGGCAGCCCCAATGGCGTTATCCACTCTTTTTATCATCCTGTCGACCTCTGATACGGAATGGAACCTTTCCTCAAGAGAACATGAGTCCTCTTCCGCGGTCCTGACAGAACCAAGGAGGTCTTTCAGCTCTATCTTCTCTATATCCCTTGCCGGCAGGTATGCCGGGGGGTCATCAGCGGTCTCAAGAATAAACCCCTTCCTCCCCAATAATACAAGCATATCCTGTACCGGTTCCACCGGCAGTCTCAGGTAATCAATAAGAGAATTGAGTCTCCACGGCGAGTTGTTGTGGTAGTAATTATATCCAATAAGGAACATAATCATTAAGGCAAGTTTCTCCTTTAGCCTGTTGCTCAGAATGAGGGCCTCTTTTTTTACATTTAAAAA
>BDTQ01000125.1 GCA_002898135.1 bacterium BMS3Bbin07 | reverse complement strand
GCCCGGCAGGAGTGGTTGTAGTCTTTTGTCCCAGCAGTGTAGTGGGGGCCATCTGCCCGCCGGTCATGCCATAGGTGGCATTGTTTATGAAAAAGACCGAGAAGTTTTCACCCCTGTTGGCAGCATGGACAATCTCTCCCAATCCTATAGAGGCAAGATCCCCGTCTCCCTGGTAGGAAAAGACAACCCTGTCAGGCATGACCCTTTTTAAGGCTGTAGCAACTGCAGGAGGTCTTCCATGTGCGCATTCTATTACGTCAAAATTAAAATAATCATATGCAAAAACTGCACAACCAACAGGTGCTGTGCCTATGGTCCTTTCCCTTATCCCGAGTTCGTCAATGCACTCGGCAACAAGACGGTGCACTATACTGTGCCCGCATCCGGGACAGAACCTGAAGGGCACATTTTTAAGACTTTCCGGCCTTTTGAACACCTGGATCATGTGTTATTATAACAGATGGATTAATTTGACTGGATAAAAATTCATGAAGTTTCAGATGAGTGGCAGACTACCTTTTTTTTGCCTGACCCCTTGGCACGATAAAGTGCCATATCAGCGGTATACAAGAGGTCTTTTGCGGTTTTACCATCCTCCGGAAATCCTGATATGCCGCCACTCACGGTTATATGTATCTTCACAGTATTATTCTTATTGAAAACATTCTCCTCCACCCGCTCCCTGATCCTGTCGGCAAGAAGAAGGGCCTCTGTCTTGGATGTTCTTGGAAGGATGATAACAAACTCTTCTCCGCCGTATCTTGCAACAATATCGGTTTTCCTCGCTGAGTTCAGGATAATCCCGGACACCTCTCTCAGGATATCATCTCCCACCTGGTGCCCATAGGTATCATTTATTACCTTAAAGTCATCAATGTCAAAGATGACAAGGCAAAAGGCATCCTGATACCGCCTTGCCCTTGCAAGTTCCGACTCAAGTGAGCGGTAAAAGAATCTCACATTATAAAGACCGGTCAGGTCATCAGTTATAGATAGCCTTCTTGTCTCTTCAAAAAGTCTGATCTTCTCCACTATCAGGGATATCTGGTTACCCACAAGGGCCATCATGGAAGCAAGGTCAAAGTCAAAAACCCTTTCAGACCTGCTGGCAAGAAATAGCATGCCGGATATCGAATTTGATACCTTCAGAGGTATTGCTCCCATGAAGACAACCCCCTCTTTTTTCAGATGATGAAAGTTCTTGACCTGATCCTTTTCAAGTATATATAACGGCTCTGCAGCATCCAGCATTGACCAGACAAACTCATCAAGCTCACCTTCATTTAACTGTTTCAGGAAATTCAGAGAAACCCCTGCGTGACTCTTGAGTATGAGGCCACTGTTGTCGGTCAACATTATCCATCCTACACTGAAGTCGGTTATCATCAATACCTTCTCAAGAAGGTCATTAAAGACCCTGTCAATATCATATGAGGATATAAATGCACCTGAAAGTGTATTAATAACCATTAGCTCGCGATTACGTTTTACAAGCTCCTTTTCTACTGTCAGATAATGTGATACGTCATAGAAGAGCAGACTCAGAATCTCCTTGCCATCAATTGAAGTGGCAGGATGTATTGTGACTTCATACTCAATATCGCCGATGCGCAACCTGTCCTTAATGTCTTCACACGTATTCAGACAATGTTGCACAGAGGGCCAGAAACTTGCTAATTCCTCTATCTCCCTGAAATCCTTGCCTTTTATGGATGCTTCCTTTCCTCCAAGTATCTCCGTAAAGGCCTTGTTGAAAGCGATAACCCTTCCAGCCCTGTTTATCACTAAAAGGGGTTCCATTACAAAATTGCAGAGAAAGGCATCGCTCTTTTTCAGGGGTATGTTTTCTGTCAAAAGTTATTCTCCTCCCCGGTTTATGTTCGGTGTGATATCCTCGAACAAACTGGAATCACTGTAATCAGAGTCCTTGTATGAAACCGAACACTTGTCGTTTTTCTGTCATTCCGGCTACTGTTCTCCGTAGTACTGTGAAGGATGAATGTCCGTAATCGTTCTTTAAGAAAGATTCTCGACTCCCCAAGGTGTTCAGGATTGCGGAAAACGAACAAGTGACTATATTTTATGCACTGACTCTATATAGTTTATTGTAAGGGTTACGCCGGAGATAATCAAGTCCACCTGTCCTCTGTAATCGCCAGATGCATAGCTCTTTCTTTAAGATGGGGAGCAATAAATGAAGAAATTACGACTTATTGCTGGATTTGGGCATTAGATTGGAACTATTGCGTGGATAAGGTGCTATTTTAAAGGCCTACCTCCTCAGGTAATCCGATCCTGCCAAGTACGGCCGTTGCAGCAGCCACTGCAGGGTTCGAGAGATAGACCTCACTTTCAGGGTCTCCCATCCTTCCCACAAAGTTTCTGTTTGTGGTGGCAACAGCCCTCTCCCCCTTTGCGAGTATACCCATATGACCACCCAGGCAGGGACCGCACGTCGGGGTTGATACCACGGCTTCAGCATCAATAAAGACCTCTATCAACCCCTCCTTCAGGGCCTGCTTGTAGATGGCCTGCGTTGCCGGGATAACGATCATGCGAATATTGGGGTTAACCTTCCTGCCCCTTATTACCTCGGCAGCCTCCCTGAGGTCTTCAATACGTCCGTTCGTACATGAACCTACAACAACCTGATCAATGGCAATATCAGTCAGCTCCCTGGCAGGTCTTACATTGGAGGGCAGATGAGGACAGGCGACCAGGGGTTCAATCTTTGAGCAGTCATACTCCATTGTCTCCACGTAGACTGCATTCGGGTCGGACTGATAAAACTTGTATTCCCTTTTAGCCCTTCCATTAACATAAGCCTCTGTTATATCGTCAGGGACAATTATCCCGCTCTTTCCTCCGGCCTCTATAGCCATATTACACATGGTAAGCCTGCCGAACATCGGCAGGGCTTTTATCGTCTCTCCCTCAAACTCCATAGCCCTGTAAAGGGCTCCATCCACACCAATATCTCCGATTGTATGAAGTATGAGGTCCTTGCCGCTAACCCACTTTCCAAGTCTTCCATAATAGATAAACTTCATGCTTTGCGGGACCTTGAACCAGCACTCCCCGGTTGACATGGAA
>BDTQ01000124.1 GCA_002898135.1 bacterium BMS3Bbin07 | reverse complement strand
TTTATTCATCATTCACTAATGCCTGCCCGGTAGAGCGTTTGGATTCGACACGCCCGGACTCACCGCCGAAAACCGGTTCTTTCAGTTCATGGATATTCATACGTTTCTATCCGTATTCAGAGTCATCACCCGTCCCGGGACATCTCTCCATTGTATGCGCAACTACCCCATCATGCACAAATTCTTCCGCACTCGCTTTCTGTTTGTGTAACAGTTCATTATACCTTAACTTGAGGGGTGTAAGGTATAAGACACGACACGTTACACTAACGGTTTTCCCATGCGTTTACGCCCTTTTGAGCTTCCTCCGGAACGGCATATTAAAATTAACAGCAAAGGGGTCAGGTCTCAACATTCAACATTTCTTGTTATCGTTACCACCTTCCCAGGCTTCCTCTTCCCAGGCTTCCTCTTTCCAGTTTTCTGCCGTTATTAATTGCATTCCTGTTTAAAGATACCCGAAGCCTGCCATGGTCAAATGTTAAATGTTGAGACCTGCCCCCCCTCATTACCTGCAACGTTCAAAAGCATCAGGTTCAAGCAACGCTATTTTAACCGGACAGCAATGAGGCAACTTATTAAGTATTGCCAAAAGTCTTGGTTATATTGCGGGTCAGGAAATTAAAGTAAATATCAATAAGATTCAGGAACCCGAGATATTCCTCAAGGGCACCCCCCCTACTTGGTTTCCTCGGCACCTTTTTCGTGAATTTTGAAATCCCGGAGTGCTGGGGGATCGGGAAGTCGGTGTCGAGAGGGTTTGGGACGGTAGTCAGGACAGAGTGCATAGGGCATAGCGGTAGGAGGGTAGGGGACCAGAAGATCAGAGAGTTGAAGTGTCTGAAAAGATAAAAGCAATAAATGCTTACAAGGGTTGAACGGCTCCGAAAGAGAAGATATCGAAAAATGGGATGATTGTATGGAGTGGAAAGGATATGAGAAGGTTTTGCAAGGGCTGATTCAAAAGAAGGAGTTGAGAGTGTTGACATAACCCTGATGATATGTCATAGTAGCTATAAATGTAGCTACATAGAGGTGAAGGATGAAGTTTGCAAATGTAAGGGAACTCAAGAATAAGACGTCCGAGATACTCAGAACAGCTGAGAAGGAAGCTGTGATTATTACATCAAAGGGCAAGCCAAGGGCAATAATAACAGCAATTTCAGAGGAGGATTTCGATGATTATTTGCTCGAACAAAGCCCGGAACTTCTTAATGTCCTTGAGGAGGCTCGGCAAGAGTATAAACGCAAAGATGGTATAAAACTAAAAGATTACCTTGCCGGCAGAAAAAAGAGGCATGGATAATTTCGAAATTATCCTTTCTCTCAGGGCAGTAAAAGACCTTGATGGCTTTAGCGACCGCATTTGTACAAAAATTACAACTGGCATGAACGTTCTTAAGGAAAACCCTTTTCCGAAGGGCAAATTAATTAGGAAGATTAAGGGAACAAATGCAGATTTTTACAGGTTGAGGATTGATAAGTACAGAGTATTTTATATGATTGAAGGTAACGAGATTGTTGTTTTAAGAGTTTTAAGCAAGAAAGACGTTGCGAAATTTATCAAGAAGCTGAACTAAGAAGAATCAGAAACTTTTGGGGTCTGCCCTTGAATCCTCCTGCTTAATTAGAAATAAAATAAAGGATGAAAAGTTTGTTATACTAATTAAATAAAACTTGCAGGAGGTGATTAAAATGAAACTTGCTGATTTGATTCCAGAAAAAGAAATAAAAGAGGCTGTCCTGAGCGAGTATGAAAAACGGCTTTCTTTATTTAAGCTTACTGATGAAAGATTCAAGAAAAAATATGGTATGAGTTTTAAAGAATTTGAAGAAAAAAACCTTGTAGCAGAGAAGGGGTTTTCCTGGGACGTGGAACAGGATTCCATGAGCTGGGAACATGCTGTAGAAGGCATACGGTATCTTGAAGACAAGATAAAGAAAATTAAAGAAATAAGCGAATGATAAAAGTTGAAAGGGTAGCTCAGGCCATAAAAGATATTACTGACAGATATGGCTTAAAACTATTAGAGTTAGACCATACGGACATTACCTTAATTGCACGGATTAGTTTTTCCCATGAGGTGTTTGTACAGATTTATGCCAATGAGATAAAATCAGAAACCTTTGGGGTCTGCCCTTGAATCGTGACAGAATAGTGATTCATTCTGAGAGAGAAGCTTTAAAAGAGGAACATATTATTAACCCGGCAGCAGCTCTGCAGCATCACTTAGTGTCTCAAGCCCCTTTATCTCTTCCTGAAGTAGCGGAAACCTGAGTACGGGCAGATCGAACCTCTCTGTAATTTCCTTCAGATAACCCAGTTGCATTTGCCTCCGTCCCCTGAAGAAATTATTTGTGCAGACTTCCTCCGGCAATACCATATTTGCTACTACCAACTGTGTCTCAATCCCTGCGTCTTTCAGGTCTGTCATCGCACGATAGGACTCTGTTATGGGCGTGGACTCCGGATAAAGGACCAGGGAAAAGACCGTCTGTTTCCTGTCTTTGAGTATGCGGATAATGTTTTTAAAGCGGATTCCGGCTTTCTCCTTTACTTCCGTGCCTCCCGCCATCATCTCCACCTGTCTGGCATAATCGAAAGGCAAATCAAGGAGTCTCAGGGTGTGGCCCGTTGGCGCGGTATCAAAGACAACCGCTTCATACTCCGTGCCTTCTATAAATTGTATGAACCTGTCAAAGGCTGCCATTTCTTTTGTGCATGGTGAGTTCAGCTCCTCCTCCATGGCAACAAGCATATCCTCTGAGTATTTCCCCCTTGCCTCGCTCAACACCCTTTCCTTATACTCTTTGAAAGCCGCTTCCTGGTCAACCATGACTGCATGGAGATTTCCGGTAACCCTTGCCGGCTCACTCCCGACCTTTACATCAAGGACTTCTCCGATATGGGCAGCAGGATCTGTTGTTACAAGAAGGGTCTTAAAACCCTTCCGTGCAATATAAAGTGATGCAATGCAGGATATGGTGGTCTTGCCTACACCGCCCTTGCCGGTGAAAAAGATCGCCTTTGTCTGACCGTCCGGCAGGAAGAGGGCGTTGATATCCGGCTTTGCAATAGTGAGCGCTGCCCTGTGTTCTTCATGTGAAAATCCCCCCTCACCCCCCTTTGCCAAAGTGGGGATTAAAGATTGTGTTTTTTCTTCAAACAGTTCTTCGGCTATGCTTTTTAATGCATCAACCCCTTTTACTTCGTAATCCCGCAGGAACATGTATCGTTTCGGCTTATCTATTGCGTTTTCAGTTTCGCTGATTACCTTCTGCTGTGCATCATGTTTTCTCCTGAAAAATTCAACCTCGCAGACCTCTTTGGGCAGAATACCGTTAATGATAATCTCTCCTGACTTGATGCCGATGGTCTCAAGCTCCCCTGATGCCCGCAATGTCTCGTAAAGAGACAGCTCCTCAGGCCTCATAACAAAGACAAAGTTTGTCCTTTCAGTGTCCCTCAAAAGTGCAGTTGCCCGGTCGTATTTGTCCTTTGAGTCCTGAAGGGACTGGACAGGGCCAAGGCAGGTCTGCCCTGAACCTTTCGAAGCCTCCTCAATATGACGTGACCAGTCCACAGGGAGTTCCAGGAGTCTTATCGTGTGTCCTGTCGGCGCAGTATCAAAGACAATGACATCGTATTCGTCCGTTTCCATGAAGTCTATGAACCTGTCAAAAGAGGCCATCTCCGTGGTGCAGGGACCGCTGAGATTTTCTTCCAGGGACGCAATTACATCCTCCGGCATGATTGCCCTGTATGGGCCGATTATCCCCTCCCTGTACTCTTTTGTTGCCTCGTCCGGGTCAATCTCCATGGCAAAGAGGTTCTCTACGTTGCTCACCGGTGTTACCTTATGCCCTATCTCCTGCTCAAATACGTCGGCAAGATTGGAGGCAGGATCAGTGGTAACTATCAGTGTTTTTTTACCTGTCAGTGCATGATGAATGGCAGTGGCAGAGGCCATGGTGGTCTTGCCGACGCCACCCTTGCCTGAAAAAAAGATATATCTTGTCATTTGCTGCTCCCTTTAATAAATTTTTGGCCGCAGATTTAAAACTCATGAGACCCTGAATCAAGTTCAGGGTGACAATTCGTGATGAATAAAATCCATAGCCACGCAATTTCTGCTACACCATCTTTAATGGTATTGGTTTTCCCTGAACTATCGGCTCAATCCCGAGAGCCCTGCACAACTCCTCGTATGCAGGATACCCGCCTGTCTTAAAGACATTGCCATTTACAATGGTAACCGGCAGTATCTTTTTGCCGT
>BDTQ01000123.1 GCA_002898135.1 bacterium BMS3Bbin07 | reverse complement strand
ATAGGGCTTGGGGAGCGGACTGCTGTGGCGAACAAAAAAAAGGCAGACCTCTTTGTCTCCATCCATACCAATGCAAGTCTTAAAAGACGGGCAGGCGGAGTTGAGACCTATCTCCTGAACTGGACCAACGATACCGAGGCGATGAGGGTAGCTGCAAGGGAAAACGCCATCTCTCTGGAGAAGATGAAGAGGGCCAGGAGTGAACTTGGAACAATCCTTGCGTCCCTTGAAAGAGAGACCAAACGGGATGAATCGCTTAGACTGGCCCATTTTATTCAGGATTCCCTCTTTAAAAGACTCACCAGGGGTTATCGCGGCATAGGAAACCTTGGGGTTAAGCAGGCCCTCTTTTACGTGCTTGTAGATGCAGAGATGCCGTCTGTGCTTGTTGAGGTTGCATTCATAAGTAATCCCCGTGAAGAGCGTCTGCTTGGAAGCAGGAAGTTCAGGAAGACCGCTGCCGAGGCAATAGCATCAGGAGTCTACAGATACATCCTCTCTCTCCCTGATGCACCAAAACTTGCAATGAAATAAGGCAATCTGCCACAATTGTAACTGATATTTCACTGCAGAACCCGCAAAGACACAAAGCAAGCATTTCCGGGGGTATGGCCACTTTGAGTGCATCAGCAAAGATATTACTGTATATTGCTTTCTCCATATCTCTCTTTCTTGTGGAGGGCACTGCAACGGCCTTATGCCTGCTCTCATTAAGTTTCGTCATTCTCCTTTTTCCCGGGATGAGAGGAGGGATTATACCGATAACCATCTTCCTGCTCACCACTTTTCTTGGAAATCTTTTCTTCTACCCAGGCAGGGTTCTAATGGAAATAGGGCCTTTAGACATAACGGCAGAGTCTTTAAGGATAGCACTGGTAAGGGCTGCAAGGGTTTCAGGTCTTATTGCAGGCGCTAAACTTCTGACTCTGAAAACACCGGTTGAAGAAATCCTCGGGGTACTGAAGAGATTTTTCCTGCCCCTTGAACGGATACGGGTACCGGTAACCGAGTTTTTTGAAACAGCATCATTAACCCTGAAACTGCTTCCCGGCATCCGGGCCAGAGCACTTGAGAGTTACAGGGAAGGTATGAACAATACAACAAAGAATGGCTTTGTCCACAGAATCAGGCTTATCGTCGCCTTAATGTTGCCCCTCATGATCAAGACCATCCAGTCACCTGCAGAGCTTCTGCCTGATAAAGAAGAGACGCTGGATCCCGGGTTAAATGCGGTTAAGGGGGTCAGCCATGGGAGCAAATAGGTTCTATGTCTTTACACTTATAACCCTGACCTCCTTCCTTGGATACCTCTGTTACCTTATCCTGAAGCCCTTTCTATCCTCTATTGCCTGGGCGATTGTATTGAGTATCGTATTTTATCCTGTTTATGCATACTTGTGCAGATTTGTAAAGTGGAAGGTGCTCGCATCCGTCATAACCCTCTCAATCACCGTCATTATCATTCTGGGCCCCTTCTCTTATTTGACAATAGCGCTTGCCAACGAATTAAGCAACTTTGCAGATTACATAAATGCAGAAGGAATCGGCAAGGTACAGGACTGGATAAACAGTCCACAGGCACTCTGGATACAGGAGAGGATCAAATCAACCCTAAACATAGAAAAGATCGATCTTGCAGCCATCATCTCTGAAAATATCTCCAGGATGGGCAAAAACATCCTGGGCAATGTCACAAAAGGGGTTGCCAATATTGCCTCTGTCTTCATGAATTTCTTCCTGATGCTCTTTGCAATGTTCTTCATGTTGAGAGACGCCCCGGACTTTATAAGAAAATTTCACGACTACATGCCTTTTTCCGAACCACAGAGGGACAGACTTGAATCACAGATGAAAGATATGGTCATATCAACCATATATGGTGGAGTGGCTGTGGCCGTTGCCCAGGGGACTGTTGGCGGCATCACCTTTCTGATCCTGGGCATGAATTCCCCGATACTGCTGGGAACCGCTATCGGACTCATGTCCTTCATACCCGGAGTCGGGACCTTTTCCATCTGGGGGCCTGTAGTAATTTATTTTCTTATAAAAAAGGCGTTTATAAAGGCCATTATTCTTTTGTTTGTTGGCACCTTTATAATAAGTACTATAGATAATATACTGAAACCGATAATAATAAGCGGCAGGACGAGGATGCCGACACTGGTCATCTTCTTCAGCGTAATCGGCGGACTTAAGGTCTTCGGGCTGATAGGGCTTGTGCTGGGCCCCCTGGTTATGGCAATGTTTATATCTGTATTTGAAATATTCAGAAATCTTGAAGGAGGTGTAAATGCTGAACCATGAAGAGTTAAAGGACCTGTCGGAAATTCAGGGTAACGAAAACTATTATGTCAGTCTGTATCTGAATGTAAATCCCGTTACAAACCCGAAGGGTGAATATGTCCTGCACCTCAAGAATATGATCAAGGAGGTATCTGAAAATACCGAAAAGGGGGTATACAAGAAGATAAAGTCAGACCTTGAAAAGATCAGTGCCTATGTGACTTCGAACAAGAGGGAGTTCAGGAAGGGTTTAGCGCTGTTGAGCTCTGAGGAGCAAGGTTTCCGGAGGGAGTATAATCTCTCGGTCCCGGTTAAAAACACCCTCATTGTTGACAATGCACCCTACATAAAACCACTGATTGATATAGTCGACAACAACCCCGGATACCTCATTCTGCTTGTTGAGAAGGATGAGGCAAGGATTTTTGTTGTACACCTTGGCGAGATAGTGGAATATGGAGAGATTAAGACCGAAGATGTGCCGGGAAAACATAAAAAAGGCGGCTGGTTTGCACTCGCCGAGGCCCACTATCAGCGTCACATAGATTATCATGTGGGGCTACACCTTAAAGAAGTTATAAAAAAACTTGAATCGTTTCTGTCAGCAGAACAGATCGACCTGTTTTTTATCGGAGGCTCTGAAGAAGCTGTAACCATGTTTAAGGATATGTTACCGGAAACTGTAAGGAGCAGGATAAAAGGGCAGTTTGCAGCTGAGATGTTTTTAAAACCTGACGAGGTTCTGAAACGTGCAGAACCACTCCTTTCAGTCTATGAAGCCGCAAAGGAGAAAAAGATTGTGGATGAGCTGATAACACGTGCCCTGAAGGGGAACCAGGCAGTGCTTGGCCTTGCAGATGTCATCGGCGCAGTAACGGAAGGCAGGGTCCATAAGCTCGTATTTGTTAAGGACTATACAGAGTCGGGCTTCAAGTGCGTAAACTGCGGGCTGCTCTCTGTCCAGAATATTCCCAAATGCCCGTATTGTGGTAATGACATGGAGCCTATCGAATATATAGTTGAACTCGTTGTACAGAGGGCTGTTGAGCAGGGGGCAACAGTTGAGGTACTGGCATATGAAACAGCCTCTCTCAAAGAAAAAGGTAATATAGGGGCCATCCTGCGGTTTTAAACCTGCTGCAAAAATGGCAGTGTGTGCAGCCTGGCTTGAATAATCCCATGGTTGTTTATCTACCCTTCCCTGCAAGGGGAGGGGTAAGAAAAACGTGATTGATTAACCCGGCAATTATTCAGAGAGACATGTTCGTCAGCAATATCAAACAGCTAACCAGATGAAAACCCGCTCTTTACACACCCCCTGCCCCCTCTTTTTAGAGGGGAGAGTTCTTGCTTCCTGCTTTCTCATGGCTGTTTACCTGCTTGCTCGCCTTTCCCTATCCCCGTTCCGCCCCTTATCTGTATATCCTCTGCTCTCCCCTCTATCAAGAGGGGATTAAGGGGTGTGTGCCTTTTAAAAACCCTGCTTCTATTTGCCGGTTTAATAATTTATGGCATCCCGATTCCGTCGATTACGGAGTTACACTCAGGGCATTGTCCATTTTTCAGTGTTATCTCCTTGAGTAAATACCCGTACCGCTCTATAAGGAGTTTACCACAGGATGGGCAAAAGGTATTCTCCCCCCCCTCTCCCGGCACATTCCCCTCATATACGTATTTAAGCCCCGCCTCAAGCCCTATCTCCCTTGCCCTTCTCAATATACTCAGGGGGGTCCTCGGCTGGTCAAGCAGTTTGTACGTTGGATAAAACTGGGTTACGTGCCAGGGAATAGCAGGGTCTACGGATTTTATAAAATCCGCCACCCATCTCAAAAACTTTTCAGAATCGTTATATGTGGGGATAATAAGGGTTGTAACCTCAAGCCATATTCCCAGTTCTTTCATGAGTTTTATGGTATCCAGGACGGGTTGCAGCCTTGCACCCACCACCTTTTTATAGAAATCGTCATCTCCCTTGAGGTCGATATTATTTGCATCAAGATAAGGGGCGAACTCCCTTGCAGCCTCAGGGCTGGTATAACCATTACTTACAAAAACGTTCTTTATGCCCCGCTCATGTGCAAGACGTGCACAATCATAGGCAAACTCCAGAAATATGGTCGGCTCCGTGTAAGTATAGGATATGCTCCTGCAGCCTGCCCTCTCAGCCTCATTCACCACATCCTCAGGCGTCATATCTTCACCCGCTATATCTGAATGGAGCTTCGGGTACTGTGATATCTCGTAGTTCTGACAATGGAGGCACCTGAAATTACACCCCACGGTAGCTATGGAATATGACCTCGAACCCGGATGAAAGTGAAAGAGCGGTTTTTTCTCTATCGGATCTACATGCCTGGCGATTATCTTTCCATAGACGAGGCTGAGAAGGGTACCGTCCCTGTTTTCCCTGACCGCACAGCGTCCGCGTTTACCGGGCTTTATTACACAGTAATGACAGCAGAGATGACATTTAACCTTTCCCTCATCCAGCTTTTCATAAAACATCGCCTCTTTCATAAAATAATGATACCACTTTATACGGTCTTCTGCAAGCAGAGAAGGCGAGGAAACCCCGCCCCTGCCCGAGTCTTGCCGATTCTCTTTTACAAATTAGTCTGCATAGGTTATGCTATAGGCATGAATGAAAATTGGGTCACATTACGCATTACATACGATCCGCTTGAAGCAGAGATGATCAAGGACCTGCTTGAAAGCGGCGGGATATCTGTTGTCCTGAGGTCTGCAAAAGTCAGTCCCTACCCTGTAAATGTAGGAGGGATGGGGGAGGTCACGATTCTGGTAAAGGAAGAGGATCAGGAAGCGGCGGAAAAGGCTTTAACAGAGACATCTTATGAATAAGTTACTATGGCTGAAATAAAACTGGAGAATGTAAATAAGGCATTTAAGGATACCGTCGTAATCAGGGACATGTACCTCACCATCGCCGATGGAGAGTTTTTCACATTTTTAGGACCGAGCGGGTGCGGA
>BDTQ01000122.1 GCA_002898135.1 bacterium BMS3Bbin07 | reverse complement strand
GATCGACCATGCCAGCCATACCGGCAATGCATTCCGTGCCCTGACAGAGGCAATTGAATTTTCAAATGCGGTTAAGACTGCCATGGAGAAGATCAACCCTGAAGAGACCCTGGTTATAGTCACGGCAGACCATAGTCATGTATTCACGATGGCAGGTTATCCGACCCGGGGAAACGACATCCTGGGTAAGGTCATCGGCAACGACAGCAGGGGAGAGCCCTTGACGGATTATGCAACGGACTCCAACGGCCTTCCCTACACTACTCTTGGCTATGCCAACGGCCCAGGCTACATCCCGGGAGACAGGCCAGATCTTACCAGTGTGGATACCGCTGCTCCCGACTACAGACAGGAGGCAACCATTCCCAAACGCAGCGAGACACATGCCGGTGAGGACGTTGCAATATATGCCGGTGGTCCCGGGGCAAGTCTGCTGCACGGTGTCCAGGAGCAGAACGTAATTTATCATATCATTGCTGAGGCATTAAAGAAGACGGGACATGTTGAACATAGCGGAGAACATGGAAAAGGCAGAAGATAGATCCGGGTTTGCCGTGAACAAAACGGATTGAATTGTGATAATTGTATCCCCGCCCTTTCCCTTCTCAGGGAAGGGGTGGGGAGTTTTTTCTCCCCTCCAAATATCCGTTTTCCTGAAAAATTAACGTGCCTGTAATATTACCGTAACACGCAGATGCTAATATCTTTAATATTCTTTTTTCAGGGAGGTGAGATATGAGCAGGAAGCAAGTAATGCCTTTTTAACAGAACTGTAATAGTTTTGTAACATTGCTGTAACATAAGAGAAGTAAAATTACTAAGGAGGATATATGAAGACTATTTTAACGCTGGTAGCTGCAATTACACTTATCTTTTCATTTGGCATTGCCGGAGCGGCAGAGACGCTTAATGGCGCAGGTGCCTCTTTTCCCTATCCTGTTTATTCTGCATGGGGATATGAATACAACAAGGCCACAGGCATAAGGCTTAATTATCAGTCCATAGGCTCAGGAGGCGGGGTCAGGCAGATTATAAACAGGACAGTTGATTTTGGTGCCTCTGATGCTCCGCTGAAGCCGGAAAAGCTTGAAAAAGAGAATCTGATGCAGTTTCCTGCAGTGATCGGGGGGGTTGTCCCTGTGGTTAATCTGCCGGGTATAGAGCCGGGTGCAATCAAGCTGACCTCCAATGCCCTGTGTAAGGTGCTGCTTGGTGATATAACGTACTGGGATAACAAGATTATCAAGAAATTGAATCCGGATGTGCCACTTAAACATAAAAAGATTACAGTTGTCCGCAGGTCCGACGGATCAGGCACAACAGCGATATTTACGACATATCTGAGCCAGGTATGTCCGGAATGGAAAGAGAAGGTTGGTGCAGGAAAGGCGGTTAAATGGCCTGTCGGTATAGGCGGCAAGGGCAATGAGGGAGTGGCAAACTATGTGCAGAAGGTTAAAAACTCAATCGGATACGTTGAGTTTGCCTATGCAAAACAGAACAAACTCTCCTACCTTCGACTGGAGAACGCTGCCGGTAATTTTGTTAAGCCGAGCTTTGAGAGTTTTCAGGATGCAGCAGCCTCAGGGGATTTTGACCCGTCGAAACACTTCTATCTCTGGCTCACAAACGCCCCCGGTAAAAATGCATGGCCCATATCAGGTGCCACATTTATACTCCTTGCAAAGGAGAAGAAAGAGTCGAATCCGAAGGTTGTCAAGTTTTTTGACTGGGCATTTAAAAATGGCGATGATACTGCCAAAAGACTCGTTTATGTGCCCTTACCCGAGCCTTTAAAGAACAAGGTCAGAAAGTACTGGAAGTCTCAGGGGATTTATTAAGAAATCAGAATGCATTATTTGAAGAATATTTAAGGAATAGGGCCGGGTGTCTGCCATAATACTTGATACCTGGCCCTATTTATTTGTTTTCAGGGTTTGCAAATGAGTCAGTGAATTTTTTATTATGCCCTGCATATAAAGGAGAGGTAAAAGTTGCCGGTACTTTTCAAGAAAAACCCGATTGACGTAGCATTCTCAATTATTACCGGCCTGGCCTCCCTGTCCGTTCTTGTCTTTATCATTGGAATACTTTATGTATTATTTACGGAATCATCACCTGCCATAGAAAAATTTGGAGTAATGAAGTTCCTGACCTCGACAGACTGGGACCCTGTGAGGGAATCTTTCGGGGCAGCCACATCACTGTATGGCACGGCAGTAGCGACTGCAATAGCCCTCTTTATTGCCATACCTGTAGCAATCGGCATAGCGGTATTTATAACTGAAATCTCCCCTGACTTTCTCAAGTCGCCGATAGGCATTGCCATTGAGCTCCTTGCCGCAATACCGAGCATCATTTACGGTATGTGGGGGCTATTTGTTCTTGTTCCCATAATGGCAGACTATATAGAGCCGGCACTCCAGAGCACTTTGGGAAATGTCCCCCTCATAGGGATACTCTTTGAAGGCACGCCCATGGGCATTGATCTTCTGACAGCAGGAATTATCCTGAGCATCATGATTATTCCCTTTACGGCAAGCATATCAAGGGATGCCTTTAACCTCACGCCGGAGATTGTAAAGGAATCCGCCTATGCCCTGGGCGCTACAAAATGGGAGGTGGTAAAAAACGTTGTCATCCCCTATTCCAAGTTAGGTGTTTTTGGAGGCATAGTGCTTTCTCTTGGAAGGGCGCTTGGAGAGACAATGGCCGTTGCCTTTGTGCTTGGCAATAACCATCAGATAACCACATCACTCCTTGATGCCGCAGCAACAATTACAGTCACCCTTGCAAATGAATTTACAGAGGCGGATTCGGATATATACCTTGCATCTCTCTTTTACCTGGCACTGATACTTTTTGTGCTGAGCTTTATAACCCTGGCTATTGCAAAGTTCTTCCTCCTGAAGGCTGAAAGGAAGTTTTCGAGATGACAAGGGAAAGAAAAAGAAAGATCGAGAGCTTTATTGCACTTTCACTGAGCACGCTTGCTGCCCTGTTCGGTCTCTTCTGGCTTGTCTTCATCCTTGGTGATGTGTTGATAGAAGGAATAGAGGCGCTCAGCCCGGCCCTTTTCCTCAATGACCCGGTTCCCCCGGGTGTGGCAGGAGGGGGGTTGAGAAATGCCTTTGTAGGACAGTTAATGATAACCTTTTTTGCCACGCTTATCGGTGTCCCCGTGGGTGTGCTTGGCGGGACATTCCTTGCAGAGTATGCCCGGGGCAGTAAGGTGGCAAGGGTGATAAGCGTCCTCTCCGACATAATGGTCAGCGTTCCCTCCATTGTAATCGGGACATTTATATACGCAATACTCGTAAAGCCCGTTGGTCACTTCAGCGGCTGGGCAGGGTCGGCGGCACTTGCAATAATAATGATTCCCGTTGTCCTGAGAACCACAGAGGATATGCTCTCCCTTGTGCCGTGGACACTCAGGGAGGCTGCCTTTGCCCTGGGGGCTCCTTATTACAAGGTGATTATTCAGGTGGTCTACAGGGGGGCGGCAGCCGGAATCCTTACAGGTATATTGCTTTCAATAGCCAGGGTTGCCGGTGAGACGGCGCCGCTGCTTTTTACATCCTTTAACAACTCCTATTTCTCTACAAACATGAATGAACCGATAGCTTCACTTACAGTAAGTATATTTCAATACGCGATGGGCCCTTATGACAGCTGGCATGCACAGGCATGGGCTGCGTCTCTCATGATAACGGTATTTATCCTGATGCTGACGATCCTGGGCAGAGTGATAATCAGATGGAGGTATGGGAAGAGATGAACGACACTGTTGAGATTGAAGTCAAGAGGCTTGGTTTTTACTATTCAGGCGGAACACATGCCCTGAAAGAGATATCCTTGCCGGCATACAAAAATAACGTTATTGCCCTTATCGGGCCCTCCGGCTGTGGAAAGACCACGCTGCTGAGGTGTTTTAACAGAATGCATGACCTCTATCCGGGCAACAGGTATGAAGGAGAGATTATATTCAAGGACAGGGATATACTCTCAAAGGATATTGACCTGATTGATCTCAGGAGCCGTATCGGTATGGTGTTCCAGAAGCCCACACCCTTTCCCATGAGTATATTTGATAATATAGCCTACGGCCTGAAACTCAGGGGAGTAAAAACCAGGACAGAACTCTCTGAGCACGTTGAGCAGGCGCTCAGGCATGCAGCACTCTGGGATGAGGTCAAGGACAAGCTCCACTCAAGCGCATATGCCCTGTCCGGTGGCCAGCAGCAGAGACTCGTTATAGCAAGGGCACTTGCCGTGAAGCCTGAAGTGCTTCTGTTTGATGAACCAACATCTGCACTTGACCCCATCTCAACCGCTAAAATAGAAGAACTTGCCGTAAACCTGAAGCGGGAGATAACGATCATTATAGTCACCCACAACATGCAGCAGGCGGCAAGGATTTCGGACTGGACGGGATTTCTGATGCTTGGAGAGTTGATAGAATTTGACAGAACTGATAAAATCTTTACAAATCCCTCTCAGAAACTGACGGAAGACTATATAACAGGGAGGTTCGGATAATGCCTGTACGGGAAGAGGAGATGAAGCATCTTAACGGGTTGTTACTACAGATGGCGGGTCTTGTAGAGACGTCCATCAGGGAGTCCATAAAGTCGCTTACCGAGAGGAATTCCGAGTTGGCACGCAAGGTGATAGAGGATGACCATAAGATCAACTCGTATGACGTGAAGATAGACGAGGAGTGTATAAGACTCATTGCACTCAAACAGCCTATGGGAAAGGACCTCAGATTTATCACCACTGCAATGAAGATAACCACTGACCTTGAGCGTATTGCCGATAATGCCGTAAATATTTCGGAGAGGGCGCTTGAGCTGAACAAGGAACCCCTTCTGAAGCCCTACATAGATATACCGCGGATGAGGGAGATTGCCCAGGGAATGGTAAGGGATGCCATTGATGCCTTTGTGAATGAAGACAAGAGACTCGCCATGGATGTAATAATGCGTGATGACGAGGTGGATGACCTCAATGATATGGTATTGAAAGAGCTGATGTTTATAATGACCCAGGATCCGTCAACCGTTTACAGGGCAATGAAGATAAGCTATGTATCAAAATACCTTGAACGTATAGCAGATCATGCCACCAACGTAGCCGAGATGGTAGTCTACATGGTCAAGGGAAAGATAATAAGACATATGGCGCCTCAGGAGATTGATATATAGTCCTGCCTGCTGCGTAGCCGTCCGTTCCTACTTGCAAGTGGATGAAAAATTCTTCAAGAAAAAATTCTATTGACACCACCCCTGCTTTCTGCTACCATTTTGATTAAGGCATGATCTACAGGACCCTGATAAAAAAGACGCTGCCACGGTTTCTCGATACCGTAAGCAAGAACTACAGACTGATAGTGCCTGAGCAAAAGGGCAGAGAGACTTACACTTTCAGGCCCTACAGTGGTTTTTCAAACGTGGCCACTGAATTTCTGCGCACCGTCATCCCCCCAAAACAGTTCTTCCTGCCTCCAAAGGAGGGCCTCTTCCACATAAGCGGGACATCTGATATCGAGGTTGGCACAGAAGAGGAACCCTTCAGTATCATCTTCGGCCTTCATTCCTGCGACCTTCACGGAATAGACATACTGGACAAGGCCTTCTCATACGGTGGAAGGGATTCTTTTTACTGGAGACGGCGTGAGAAGACAGGATTTATCGGACTCAGCTGTCTGCCTGATAAATATTGCCTCTGTAAATCAATGCATACCGATTTTATAGTGGATATCTATGACCTCTTTCTCTACACGCTTGATGAGGTATATCTGGTAAGTGTACGGACTGCACTTGGTGATGATATGCTGAGGCTCTGCCCTGACCTGTTCAGGGAGCCCACGGAAAAAGAGATAGCTGAATACAAGGACAGGATAGAGGAAAGGGAGTCCATGTTTACCCGTATAATGGATATCACCAATCTCGCCGACCTGCTTACGCTTGAGTATAAGAGCGATGTTTGGGAGCAATACAGTCACCGGTGCCTCTTCTGCGGTAGTTGTGTCATGGTCTGCCCCACCTGTCAGTGCTTTGATATCTATGACTCAACAGACCTCCTGACCGACATTACTGTAAGGTGGCGGAGGTGGGATGCATGCATGCGCAAGGACTATGCCCTTGTCACGGGTGGACACAATTTCCGTGGAGCAAGGCCCGAGAGGTTCAGGTTCAGGTATCTCCATAAAGAGATAGGGTTTGCAGAGATGCATGGAAAGGCGACGTGCACGGGCTGCGGCCGGTGTAGTGAGACGTGTCCTGCAGGGATAGATATGGTTGAGGTAGTAAGGAGCATAAGGGAATGAGCCTGGTACCGCAGTTAGCCATTCTTGTAGAGAAGAGGTACCTTGATGCACAGCACAGCCTCTTCCGGTTTGTCTTTAACGATGAGGAGCGGAGAAAGTCTTTTTCATTCAAGCCGGGGCAGTTTGTTATGCTCAGTATCTTCGGGGTG
>BDTQ01000121.1 GCA_002898135.1 bacterium BMS3Bbin07 | reverse complement strand
TGCAATTGCGGCATCTCCGGTCAGGGCCTCCTTTACCTCTTTCTTTCCGCTGCAGGAGGGCAGAAACATTAATGCAGAGAGCAGGAAAACAAGGTATAAATATCTCAAACTACCTCCTTCAGGGACAAAATAAAATCCCGGTTGTCCCTGTACCACTTTACAGTTTTTTCAATGCCTTCCTCAATCCTGACCACCGGTCTCCACCCGAGCATTTTCTTTGCCTTTTCAATCCCGGCCCAGGTAGCCGTCACATCAGCAGGATGGCGCTCTAACCATTTTATTTCAGCCTTTTTCCCAAGGGCATCTTCTATAAGGTTTATGACGTACATAAGCTGCACCGAGTTGTCGTTTCCGAGGTTTATAATCTCATAACCCTCCAGGTCAATACACCTGACAGTCCCTTCCGCTATGTCGTCAATATATGTAAAGTCCCTTGTCTGTTTACCGTCACCAAAAACAGGGATCGGCCTGCTGGTGTCAATATTCCTTATGAATTTAAATACGCTCATATCCGGCCTTCCGGCAGGACCGTAAACAGTAAAATACCTTGGAATCGTTATATTGATTCCAAAGAGGTAGTGGTAGGTATAACTGAGCACCTCCGCCCCCTTCTTGGTTGCCCCGTAGGGTGAAAGCGGGGTGTCGCTCCGCTGGGTCTCCACAAAGGGCATCTCGTTAAAGCTGTACAGGCTTGAGGTTGAGGCCTGGATGACTTTTTTTATGCCAAAATCCTTGCTGCATTCAAGGAGATTGAGGGTACCCTTTACATTGGTGTCGAGATAGACCCACGGGTCTTCCACAGATGCCCTCACACCCGCCCTTGCCGCCATGTTTATAACAACATCAAATGAGTGTTTTGTAAACAGGTCTTTCAGAAAGACCAGGTCAGTGATGTCTGCCCTGAAGACAGAGAAGTTTTTGTACTGCGAAAGGGTTTCAAGTCTCCACTCCTTCAGCCGCGGGTCATAATAATCGTTCATATTGTCAATGCCGGTCACTTCATGACCCTGTTCAAGCAGCAGGTGGGCTATCCTGTTACCTATAAGCCCTGCAGCACCTGTAAGCAGCACTCGTTTCATCCGTATCCTCCGTTATTGCCAGCTGTTGACAACAGAATCTGTTGTTCATTATTTCTTGCCTACCCCCCTTGCACACTTCCCTGCCCTTTACAGACACACAGGCTTCTACACACCCCCTGCCCCCTCTTTTTAGAGGGGAGTTACACACTGCTTTTTTCTCGGGACTTTCCCAGCCTGCTCTCTCTCCCTTACCTTGTTCTCATTCCCTTCCGGTAATCCCAGGCTGTCAAAAGGTTTCCCCTCTATTGAGAGGGGATTAAGGGGTGTGTTCCTTATGGAATCCAGGCTTCTCTGTGCCTCTCCCGAAAGCCTTCGGGATGGTTTATCCGGATATTCCTTTTACATATAATACACCCATATAAATACAAAATTCCATAAAGGAAGGGCTTTCCGAGGGGCGCTAAGGTTATCTGCTGCAGAGTTGTTGAAACCAGTCGATTGATATTATGGTGAGCCGTGAGGGATTCGAACCCCCGACCCGCTGATTAAGAGTCAGCTGCTCTACCAACTGAGCTAACGGCCCACAAAGTGTAATCCTGAATCATCGTTATTGACAACAGGTCTGGTATCTAAAAAAATCTTCAATTGCTTTGGCGCGCCTGAGAGGATTCGAACCCCCGACCTGAGGTTCCGGAGACCTCCGCTCTATCCAGCTGAGCTACAGGCGCAACATGTCAATAATAAGAAAAATGCCCTCTGTAAGTCAAGTTTGGCAAGCGAAATAGGGGAAGAAGGCGAGCAGGCTAACAAGCGACAAAGTTTTGGGCAAGTTGCAGATTTTCGTTTTTTTTCAGACAGGATGAACAGGATAATGGATTAATATCAGGACTTTTATCTCTTAGCACCACCCTGGTATTTGCTTTTTGTAATATTAAATGGTTAATATTTATAATATCTATTTAAGAGTAAGGAGGAGAATTATGGTAACAATAACATCACAGGCGGTTGATAAAGCCAGGGAGTTTCTGGCTAAGGAAGGAAAAGACGGTTGGGGGCTGAGGCTTTCACTATACGACGGAGGTGGTTGTTCCCCATCGTATGGGCTTGACATAGCGGAAAATCCACAGGATGATGATTCGGTAGTGGAACAGAACGGCCTCAAGGTCTTTATCGACAAGGAAGCATCTACAGCCTTGACGGGCATGGAGATTGATTATGTAGATGATGGCTCGGTTCAGGGTTTTGTCCTCAAGGGTGGCGAGCAGTCATCATGTGGGCCAAGCTGCAGCAGCTGCGGATAACCCCGGGTTGACGGGATATTCAGATGTTTCCTGCGCACAGACCACGAAGACTCAGAAATAGTGAATCAATAAGGAGGATGGTCCGCGAGACCATCCTCTCTTCTGACGATTTCATTTATCCCCTCTTTGTTACCTTTGGCAAAGGTGTAAAGAACCCCATCTCATCCATGCCGGGCTGCTATCAGGAGTCAGTGGATGAAGTGGTAAAGACTGCAAAAAATGCATATTCCCTCGGTATCCCGGGCATTATCCTCTTTGGCATTCCGGAACATAAAGACGAGACCGGCTCTTCAGCCTTCGACCCCGACGGCGTTGTCCAGGCGGCAATAAAGACCATCAAGGATGCCGTACCTGAACTCCTGGTCATCACTGATGTATGCATGTGTGAGTACACAAGCCATGGTCACTGCGGGATTATAAAGGGTGGCGAGGTTCTTAATGACCCGACACTTGAGCTCCTTCAGAAAGAAGCGCTCTCCCATGCCCGTGCCGGCGCTGATATGGTGGCGCCATCAGACATGATGGACGGCAGGGTCCTGGCCATAAGGCAGGCGCTTGACAGTGAAGGGTTCAACAATATCCCTATAATGAGTTATGCTGCCAAGTATTCCTCGGCCTTTTATGGTCCATTCAGGGATGCAGCAGAGTCGGTGCCGCAGTTCGGGGACAGGAGGTCCTATCAGATGGACCCGTCAAACAGGC
>BDTQ01000120.1 GCA_002898135.1 bacterium BMS3Bbin07 | reverse complement strand
CTTTTCCAGTCTCCCTTCTTATCTCGGCCTGAGCCGCCTCTATCTCCTTCAGGGCTTCCTCCTGGGCCTGTGCAATCATCTCTTTCTGTTTCAGGAGACCTTCCTGCCTCAGTGAGTTATAGAAATCTTTTGCCTTCTCTCTTGCATCAGATAGTTCCTTATTAAACCTGGCTAATTCCTCATCCTTCTTTTCGTTAAGCCTCTTCGCCTCCTCAATGGCACCGTCTATGTTTTCCTTTCGCTCTTTAAAGAGATTGAGGAGTGGTCTGAAAAGCAGGATATTAAGCAGAAACAGCAAAACAAGAAAATTGGCTAACTGGACAAAAAACCATTTGTTTAATTCAAGCATCTTCTCTCCAGGGGTTTAAGTTTTATATAGTTATGTGAAATCGTGGTGAACTTTATCACAGATATTTGTCCTTTGTCAAGAATGTGCAGAAAAAAAATTCTTATAGAATCAAAAGTTTTTTAAATTGACCTGCTCTTGCAATATGCTATAATGCTATAATTAGGGTTTGATTTTAAAAAAATATGGTAAGGAGGACTTATGGCTTTTTGGGATAAGCTGAGAAAAGACATCAAGAAAGGCTTTGATGAGGGATTACACGCATTCAAGGAAGGAACAACCGTTATCAGGAAAAGGGCTGGAACCTTGTCTGACGACGTTAAGAACAAGGTAAAGGTTTTCGAACTGAAGCAGAAGATTCAGGTTCTCCTGACAGACCTTGGCGGAAGGGTTTACGAAGTTGCATCCGACAAGAGAAGAAACCCCATGACCAATGAAAAAATTACCGCTATAGTCGAAAAGATCAGGAAGATAGAGGGTCAGATCGAAAAGCTTGAAGCCGGAATACCAAAAAAAGTGACGAGGAGAGCCAAGCCGGGGAAAAAGACCGCCAAAAAGGCTGCAAAAAAAATAACTTCTAAAAAACCTGCTGGAAGGGCCGTTTCCGGAAAACGTTCTAAAAAGGCATAAAAACAGAATATCAGGAAAGGGGGAGGGATAAATGCCCTCCCCGCCTTTCTCTAATCTTCCATTTTAATAGCTTCAGTCGGACAGACTTCAACTGCCTCCTGACAGTCACAGGTATCACAGGCATCAGGATTCTTCACATGAGCCTTGTCATCATCCTGCATCTCAAAGACATCAGGGCATATTGCCACACATGACTCACATCCCTCACAGAGATCCCAATCAATTACAGGTTTTGCCATAACAAACAACCTCCTTTCAAAGATATTCACCTGCCAGGCAGGTAAGTACATGCTAACCATTCGCTCTGCCTTTTCACAATTTCTTCATCTATTCCAGTATATAATACAGTATAGAATAATAGTATAATATTTCAAATAACAAATTAAATGAAAGATAAAAAATCCATAAGGCATCCTGAATGAGAATAACCTTACCTGTAAAGGGAATGACCTGTGCCTCCTGTGTAAAGGCGGTGGAGAGGGCTCTGAGTAAAATCGAAGGGGTCACGGATGTGACAGTGAACTTTGCCTCTGAAAAGGCATCACTTACCGCAAGCGATTACATTCCGGTTGAACGTCTGATTCAGGCTGTTAAGGCAGAAGGATACGATGTGGCAACTTCCAGGCTGGAATTCGCAATCAAGGGAATGACATGCGCTGCATGTGTGGCAGCAGTTGAGCGTGCCTTAAAGAAACTCTACGGTGTGGTAAGTGTCAATATCAACCTCGCATCTGAAAAGGCGGTGGTTGAGTATATTCCAACGCTCACCGGGTTTGAGGATTTCAAAAAGGCGGTAAAGGCAGAGGGATATGAAGCAGAGGCAATAACAGAAGAGTTCACAGACAGGGAAAAGGAGAGCAGGGAGAGGGAATACGGAAACCTTCTGTTGAGGTTCAGGGTCAGTGCCGTTATTTCAGCACTGATTCTCCTTGGAAGCTTTACGAGCATACCCCTCCTGTCAAGCTGGCATACCCTCTTCCTTCTTGCCACTGTAGTCCAGTTCTGGGCAGGCATCCGGTTTTACAAAGGTGCCTGGGTAGCTACCAAGCATCTCTCAACAAACATGAACACCCTCATTGCTATGGGCACATCTGCAGCTTACCTCTATAGCGTTACAGCAACTTTCTTCCCCGGCGTATTTGAAAGCGGCGGGTTGAAGGCCCACATTTATTTTGATACCTCGTCAATAATAATCACCCTCATACTCCTGGGGCGTCTTCTTGAGGCAAGGGCCAAGGGGAGGACATCCGAGGCCATAAGGAAACTCATCGGACTTCAGGCAAAGACAGCAAGGGTGGAGCGTAACGGAAGAGAGGCTGAAATACCCATAGAAGAGGTGGTGGCTGGTGATACGGTTATTGTACGGCCAGGAGAAAGGATACCTGTGGACGGAATTGTGACAGACGGTTATTCCTCAGTTGATGAATCCATGCTGACAGGCGAAAGCCTCCCCGTTGAAAAGGCTGCAGGTGATACGGTCTTTGGTGGAACTATTAACAAGGTCGGCAGTTTTAAATTAAAGGCAACCAGGATCGGCAGGGAAACAGCTCTGGCCCAAGTAATCCTTCTGGTAGAGGAGGCACAGGGAAGCAAGGCACCCATACAGAGGCTTGCTGACAGGATTGCCTCCATATTTGTACCCGTTGTAATCATAACAGCAACCATCACTTTTGTAATATGGTATTTCTTTGGGCCGGAGCCGTCATTTACAAGGGCCTTGATGAATTTTATCGCTGTTCTGATTATTGCCTGCCCCTGTGCCCTTGGGCTTGCTACGCCTACGGCGATAATGGTGGGAACAGGAAAAGGCGCAGAAAAGGGTATCCTCATCAGGAATGCAGAGGCACTTGAGACAGCGCACAGGATACAGACCATTGTCCTGGACAAAACAGGCACCATAACAAAAGGAGAACCTGAACTGACTGATATAATATGTACAGACAGCTCTGATAAAAACTCTGTCCTGCAGCTATCTGCGTCGGCCGAAAAGGTCTCGGAACACCCTCTTGCTGAAGCCATTGTCAGGAAAGCCAAAGAACTCGGACTTGATTTAAGGGAACCTGAAAAGTTTGAGGCAATACCCGGGGGTGGAATACGTGCAAGGATTGGTACTGACAACATTTTTATCGGCAACCCCTCTCTGCTTGAAAAAGAAGGCATTGATCTGACGGGAGTCTCAGGCATGGTTGAAAGACTCTCATCAGAGGGTAAGACAGCAGTTCTTGTATCAGTCAATAATGAGGTGAAAGGTGTTTTTGGGATAGCTGATTCAATAAAGGAGGGTTCGGTTGAGGCCATTTCAGAACTGAAAAAAATGGGGATTGAGGTTGTCATGCTGACAGGAGACAATGAACGGACAGCTGCCCGCATTGCCGAGATGGTTGGAATTGACAGATTTTTTGCAGGGGTTTTACCGGAAGGAAAGGTTGAGGCTGTGAAAAAACTGAAAGACGAGAAAAAGATAGTCGCCATGGTAGGTGACGGAATTAATGATGCACCTGCACTTGCAGAGGCACATGTGGGAATAGCAATTGGAACAGGCACTGACATTGCCATGGAGGCATCAGACATAACACTTATAAAGGGAGACCTCAGAAGCGTGGTTGAAGCCATCAAGCTGAGCAAACTCACCCTTAGGACAATAAAACAGAACCTCTTCTGGGCATTTTTCTACAACGTTGTTGGAATTCCGATTGCTGCGGGGATTCTTTATCCCTTTGGAGGACCGCTGCTGAACCCTGTGTTTGCCTCTGCCGCCATGGCCTTCAGCTCAGTCTCTGTTGTAACCAATTCCCTGAGGCTGAGAAACAAGAGACTCTGAAAAAACGACTAAAAGGAAGGCGAGGTAACCTCGCCACTACTGTTACAATTGATAAGGGGGAAAAACAAAAATTATGACTGTTGACCGGAACGATGGCAATGAAAAGATTCTCCTGGCCCATGGCAGTGGTGGCAAGGCAATGCATTCACTTATAAGGGATGTGCTTGGTCCGCTCATAGGGATAGAAGACTTCAACGACTCGGCAGTAGTCCCGTTCAGGATAAAAGACTCTAATACGGAAACAATGAACGGAAGGCTCGTTTTTACTACTGACAGCTACGTTGTTTCACCTCTCTTCTTCCCGGGCGGAGACATTGGCTCCCTGTCTGTCAACGGCACCATAAATGACATCTCCATGGCAGGGGCCTCCACACTCTGTCTGTCCCTGAGCCTGATCATTGAGGAAGGCCTTCCCATGGATGCACTCATGGGCATACTTGGCTCTGTAAAAAAGGCGGCAGAGGCAGCAGGTGTCAGGATTGTCACCGGAGACACAAAGGTGGTTAACAAAGGAAAAGGTGACGGAGTATTCATCAACACCTCTGGTATCGGTTTGGTACGTAAAGGAATCAGCCTCTCGCCTAAAAATGTCATATCCGGCGATGTAGTAATTCTGAGCGGCCCCATCGGCAATCACGGTGTGGCTGTTATGGCTGAACGTAACGGTCTCACCTTTGACCCGCCTGTTCTGAGTGATACGGCAGCCTTAAACGGATTAGTGGATATCATGCTTTCACACACCCCCGAAATTCATGCCATGAGGGACCCCACCCGCGGTGGGATTGCAACAACCCTTAAGGAGATAGCCCTTGAGGCAGGTGCGTGTATAGAGATTGATGAAGAGAGAATTCCTCTGACCGCACAGGTCAGGGGTGCCTGTGAGTTGCTGGGAATAGACCCCCTGTATGTGGCAAACGAGGGAGTGCTTGTTGCTTTTGCAGGCAAAAATGTGGCAAAATCTTTATTAAATGCAATGAAGGGACACCCTCTTGGCAAAAACTCAGCAGTAATCGGAAGGGTAACAGGAGGACCTGAGAGAACGGTCCTGCTTAAAACCCTGATAGGTGGAACCAGGATTGTAGACATGCTCCACGGAGAGCTGCTACCACGCATATGTTAAAGAGCAGGAGGGTATCTAAAATTCAACAGGCACCTTCTTCAACAAACGGGGGGATTTAAAAGCCGTACATGGCAGCTTAAGCTTGCACAATACAAACCAATGTCAGAAAAAGTAGTGTTACGTTTTCAGGATGGTTCAACAATTAAAGGCAGTCTCAGGGATTTCTCAGAGATTGCCAAAGAGTTTAGTATTGAAGAACACCCTTCCGGCAACATCTCAACTGTCAGGATTGACCTGCTTAAGGCTATTTTCTTTGTAAGGTCTTTTGAGGGCAACCCTTCCTACAGAGAGATTAAACGCTACGGCATCTCGAGTGAAAAAGGTAGGAAGGTTTATGTCAGATTTAAAGACAAAGAGAGTCTCCTTGGTTATCTTGAAGGGGAGCTTCCCTGGCAAAAGGGTTATTTTCTCTCAAAATCCGATAAAGACAAAACAGGGTTCTTTCTTATCCCTGTTGATGAAGGGTGCAACAATATAAAGATTTTTGTTGTTGGTACAGCGATTGATGATATCACCCTTATGTAAAAAATAATGACAAAATTAATAGAATACGGAAAAGTGGCCAAGGTAAGGTTTCTCCACCTCATTACAGGATTAATAATTCTGATGCTCTTTGCAGCATCTGCTTCTGCAAGCATACTCCTTGACAGGGTCGTGGCGGTCGTGGACAGAGACGTGATTACATGGAGCGAGTTATACAAGACCATGGAATTCGAACTCTCGGGCAAACTTGCAGGGCTATCTCCCGAAGAAAAAAAAGAGCAACTCAAGAGGTATGAAAAGGACTTTCTTGATATGCTCATTGATACGAAGATACAACTCAATGAGGCAAGACGGTTAAATATAG